>JAHJIQ010000003.1 GCA_018823285.1 Pseudomonadota bacterium | reverse complement strand
GGCGGTCACCGCCGGTCGGCATCTGGAAAGAATAGCCGATCACGCGACCAATATCGCTGAAGACGTGATCTATCTGATCGATGCCGAGATCGTCAGGCACACCCCTGAGGTTTACAACGAAGAACCGTGAATCAGTGGTTTTTTGCCCCCCTATGGGCGTACCGCCCGGACATATCCTGAGTCGGAACGCCGGTAGCCCCTGGTGATCTCGCAGATATCGCCGTCATCCTTCCAGGCTCCGGTCTGGGGGGAGCCTTCCTCGTCTTTAAACCAGTAATTCCCTTCCACCTTGATTCCCATGGCATCCGCCTTGGCGCTGGAGCCGCCGAAATCGAAGGAAAAGTAGAAATCAAGCAGCTCTTCGCTGGTAGGCAGTCGCCAGTCGGTGAAACCGCCGAGGGAGAGATTTTTCACATAGGTTTCAGCTTCTTCGGCTGAGGTGAAGAGCGGGCTTCTCACCTGCTGCCAGGTAAGAGTTGAAGAGCCGGCCTGCATGACTCCGTCGCCGGTTATTCTCAATCCGCTCGCGTTCATTGCGGAACAGCCGGAAAGGAATGCCGAAACAACAGCCATGAGCAGGAAATATCTGATCAGATCAAGCTTCATAGTTGCCCCCTCTTGAAACCAATTGATGGTTAAGTGATGGCTTAAATAGTATCCATCGCCGGAGGTGAAGACAAGGAGATCTTGCTGATTATTTGAGCACTCCTGAAATGATATACGAGTCATTTCCCCCCTGGAAGCAGAGACGCTTGATATCGGTCAGGCCCGATTCTTCCATCATCTCTGATACCTCAGCTGCCGAGTAGGAGCGGCCATCATTGTTGATCAGCATGTTTAGAGAGAAGAGGGCCGGGAAAAGCGGGCCTGCGTAATCGTCGTTCAGGAAAAAATCGTGGATCAGCAGCAATCCTCCAGGCTTCAGGGCGGCGGCGGTTTTTCTGATAAGCTTGCGGCAGGTTTCCGGGGCATTACTGTGAATGATCTGCGAGAGCCAGGCCACGTCATATCTTCCGGGGACAGGGTCGCGATTGAAGTCTCCGGCGGAAAAATCAATCCGCTTTTCCACACCGAATCTGCGTGCGGTCTCAAGGGCAAAGGGCCTGGTGGTTTCCCGGTCAAAAATCGTCGCCCGAAGTTGCGGGTTTTCAAGACAGAAGTGGATTGCGTGGGTCCCGGGACCACCGCCCAGATCCAGCAAATGTTTACGCCCCTGCAGATTGATTTCTTTTGAAATGGCCGGGGCGATGGCCAGAGCCAGGTTGAGCATCCCCAGCTGGAAGCTTTCCCGCTCTTTCTCTTCACCGTGGTCGCGGGTTTCCACCGGCTCACCGGTTTTCACCGCCACATCGAGCTGGGCCCATCCATCGACCAGATGGTGATGGTGCATGATGATGTGACCGACATATCCCGGCTTCTCCTTCACCAGAAATGCGGCGGCCAGCGGAGCATTTGTAAAACGGCCATCTTTCTTGATCAGAAGATCCATGGCCGTCAGGGCATTGAGCAGGGCTTCGGTGCCTCGGGGACTTGTACCCAGGTCAGCGGCAATCTCTCCGGTGGTGCTCTTGTTTCTGGCAACGGAACTGAAGATGCCGAGTTTTACCCCGGCATGAAGAGCGCACGGCTGCCAGTAGCTGCTGGCAAGGCCAAATAATTTTCCGGGATGAAGGCTGCTTGTCTCCATATTTTTCCTCAATGCTGGATTTGGAACTGCGAAACAACAGTCGGTAAAATGATAACCATCCATAAATAGCGATACTATACAAGCACGATTTATGGTAATACAGCAACCCTTATGATACTTGTTGACCTTCAGGAAATAAAACACAGTTTCGGTGGAGCGCCGCTGCTCGACGGTCTTGACCTGCAGATCGAGTCGGGGGAACGGGTTTGTCTCGTCGGCCGCAACGGCGAAGGAAAATCGACCCTGCTGCAAATTATCGCGGGGGGAATTGTTCCCGATCACGGCAAGGTCGTCTTCCAGCAGGGGTTGAAGGTCGCGATGCTCAGTCAGATGGTCCCGGGGTTTATCGGGGGGACCGTCTACGATGTGGTGGCGGAAGGACTCGGGGCATCGGTAAATCTGATCAGGGAACACCAACAGCTTCTCGAACGCCTTACCGAGGATCATGATGGGGGGATATTGTCTGAACTTGCCGCTCTTGAGCAGAAGATGGATACGTCGGGCGCCTGGAAGACCGAACAGAGGATTGAGACGGTCCTCTCCACCCTGCAGCTGAATCCGGCACAACCCTTTGGAGATCTTTCCGGCGGCATGAAGCGACGGGTGATGCTTGCCCATGCCCTGGTCGGCGAACCGGATCTGCTTCTTCTCGATGAGCCGACCAATCATCTTGATATTGATTCGATCCAATGGCTGGAAGAGTTTCTGCAGAACAGTCCGTGTACCCTGTTCTTCATTACCCACGATCGGGATCTCTTAAAAAAACTGGCAACCAGGATCATTGATCTTGACCGGGGCAGGGCGACGAGCTGGCCGGGAGACTATGGCAATTATCTGCGCCGGAAAGAGGAAATGCTTGGCAACGAAGAGATTGCCAGGAAAAAGTTCGACAAGAAACTCGCCGAAGAAGAGGTCTGGGTCAGGCGAGGGGTCAAGGCCCGCCGTACCAGAGATGAGGGACGGGTCCGGGAACTGCAGGAAATGCGGCGGCAGAGAGCGGCGCGGCGTGAACAGCTCGGCCGGGTTCGGATGGAAGCCACCGGAGCCGGAATGTCGGGCAAATTGGTCGCCGTGCTGAAAGATGTGTCCTATGGGTATGGTGAGAAACAGGTGGTCAAGAACCTCACCACAACGATCATGCGGGGAGACCGGACGGGGATCCTCGGCCCGAACGGGGCCGGCAAGACCACTCTTCTGAAACTGCTTTTGGGCGAGCTGCCGCCCGATTCCGGAGAAATCAAGCTCGGCAGCAATCTGCATCATGTCTATTTTGACCAGCAGCGGATGCAGCTTGATACAAACAAGACCGTGATCGAGAACTTAAGCGACAGCGGTGATTTTATTGAACTTAACGGGCGCCGTAAACATGTGATCGGCTATCTGGGGGATTTTCTCTTTGCCCCGGAGCGGGCAAGGTCGCCGGTCAGCATGTTGTCCGGCGGAGAGAAAAACAGGCTGCTCCTGGCAAAAATATTTGCCCGGCCTTCAAATGTTCTGGTCCTTGATGAGCCGACCAACGATCTCGATCTGGAGACCCTTGAACTCCTTGAAGAGCTGCTCATGGAATACGACGGGACTGTGCTCCTGGTCAGCCATGATCGGACCTTCATCAATAATGTGGTGACCAGCACCCTGGTTTTTGAAGGCGAGGGGAGAGTTGGGGAATATGCTGGCGGCTATGATGACTGGTTGAAGCAGCGGCCAAGCCCCCTCACTGAAAAAAAGGTCAGGACCGAGGGCAAGAAAGTGAAGCCGAAGACGGTCAAAGCGGCCCAGAGGAAGCTCTCTTTCAAGGAAAACCGTGAACTTGAGTCTCTTCCTGCCGAGATCGAGGCACTGGAAAAAGAACAGGCGGAGCTCTTCCGCCTGATGGCCGATCACTCTCTTTACACCAAAGGTGATGGCTCCGATATTGCCAATGCCGGCAGGAGACTTGAAGAGATTGAGGCGAAGCTTGCGCTTTCTTACGCAAGGTGGGAGGAGCTTGAGGGGTTGGGGGCAGCCGGTGATTAGGAATGTGAGATTTCAGTTATCTGCAGGCGGCTTGCCGTCCATCTGAACCAAATTTTTCCGGATTTTGAAGAACCTGATGCATAACCGTTTTTTAGAAAAAATGGTGGTGGCAACGGCTGCAGCCGGTGTTGTCATGATCTGTATCCGGAGTGGGCTGTTTCTTGCCGCAATACCGGGTGCACTCCGTTCGTTTCGAAATCGGATTGGTCAGAAAAGCCCCAGCGGACTTGCTGAGGATGAAAGGGGTGCACGTCAACCCTGATTCTTTTTTTTCATGGCGGCGGGATTTTTTTTCAGACAATACCACATTGTGGTGGTTTTTGGCTTTTGAGTGTGATAGAATAAGTTTCTCTCCCTCGAAAACTGGCCCAGTTCCCAACTCTCTCTCCCTCTCTCTCATTTTTGGGAACTGGGCCAGTTTTCTTTTCTCCGGATTATTTCCCTGTTCCCCAATCTCGGGTTATACACTCTTTCAATGTTTCACATTCTGTTTCCGGTGACTTCCCGGTTGCATAAATGCTTCTGTTTGTCAGGCTTGTAGGGGAAATCCTACATGGTAATCTGTCGGTATTGTGTGTCTTAACTGACTGTATTGACTTTGTTTTTCTGTTGGAGTAAAATTCTCGCCTATCTCAGACGGGTTGTCGGCCAGTAGAAATGATGCAGCGCTTGGATGATTGGATAACGCTGGAGGGGAGTGTTATGATCTATTCGGCAAAAGGGGTGTGCGGGAAATGCGGTCATGATTTTGTCCTGCTGATCGCAAAAGGCAGTACCTGCAGGATTTTTCGTTGTGACACCTGTGGCCAGGAACATGAAATATTCAGCGACATGATCATGCAGATCATTGACGGGAGCGTCAAATGCAATTGCGGAGGAGTGTTGCGTAAAGATGCTCCGGCCAGATGCCCGACCTGCTACTCAGCCAATGTGACCGAAGGTGAGGCGATGATCATGCATGGGTAGATAGATCCTTATTTCCGTGTAATTATAAAAGGTGGCTGGTAAATATTGATTATTTACCCGTCACCTTTTTTTGTAGGAAAAATCCTACACGGATTGAGGGTGTTCAAGATTCAGGTTAGAATCAAGCCCTCAGCGGAGAGAGTGGGTTTCTCTTGGTGATTGATACTTCTGGCAGGGAAGGAAAGGATGCAATCTTTATGGCTGGTTTATATTGTCCGTTGCGATGATGATACACTTTACACCGGGATCACCATCGATATAGACAAGCGCCTTACCGAGCATAACTCTTCGGATGTGGGTGCAAAATATACGAAGGGTCGACGGCCGGTGGCTCTTGTCTACTCTGAACCGGCCGGATCCAGGTCGGAAGCGGCCAGCAGAGAAAATCAGATTAAAAAGATGTCCCGCTCAGCAAAACTTGCCTTGATTGCCGGCCGGAAATAGCTTTTCCCGATGGTCTGTCAGTTGATTTCGACCAGCTCGATTTCAAAGGTCAGGTCTTTTCCAGCAAGGGGCGGATTGGCATCAAGCTTGATATGCTGATCATTGATTTCAATGACTTCGACCACGATCACCTGTCCTTCCGGGCCGCCCAGCTGGAGCTGCTGGCCCACTTCCGGGTTCAGGTCCGGCGGGACCTGGTCGATGGGGGCAGTCATCACCAGCTCTTCATTTCTTGGGCCATATGCTTTTTCCGAGGGGATGGTGACGGTTTTACTTTCTCCCTTCTTCATATTACTGACGGCTTCATCAAACCCGGGGATTACCTGGCCGCTGCCGAGAATGAACTCCAAAGGCTCCCTTCCGGCGGATGAATCGAAAATAGTTCCGTCCTGCAGGGTTCCCGTGTAATGGATTTTGACGGTGTCGCCGTTTTTGGCCTGGCTCATAGTGTCCTCCTGAGTCATGAGGTTGGTGGCTTCACAGGCTGGATGAAAAAAAAGCCTTACAATCCATGGTCGGTTGATCAGGGGAGAGCAGACTCGCCACCAAAAGTCGTGACGAGAGGATGTGTGCTGTCCGTGGATTGATATCCTGTGAGACCGGAATAAATAGAAATTATTGTGTCAAAATTTACAAAAGGGTGCCACTCTAACATAGTCAGAAAAGAAATGATAGTGGAGGTGGGTGTTTATCATGGAGTCGTCGGTTGGGTGATTTGTCAGCTTTGATTCCTGACCGACAAAACTGTGTCGCCAGTTCGTAATTCATTTCATCGTTTAGTTAAGTGTGTGATTTTATTGATAATAAAAAATATATTTTTTTCTTGACTTCAAGCGTTGAGGTTGTGATACGATGACACCTGTAGGGATAAAAAAATCTTTCTTCCCCTTTTAGATTTTTTATCTTTCCTCCTACTGGAGCCAGCCGACAGTTAACATGCTGTCGGCTGGCCCCCCCCCCTTACACAAGCACTCGCAAGGTTCGCAGAATATCCAGATTGTTATCGGAGTTGATGATTCATAAAACCATGGAGTCTTCATTTCATGAAGGTGTGGGCGTCATCCTTCTTCTCTTGAGCTTGCCGCCGGTTCTTGACAACAGGCAGATTATCAGTAGCCTTTTCTTTGCAACCTTTTCTCCATAATTTCGGGTATATCAATAGAGAGTGGGGAACGGCAGGAGTTCAGACGGGAAGAACAGGACTGATCATGTTCTTCTCGTATCCGGCAGCTGAACAGCTATCGGACTTACAACGTGTTGCGGATTTTATACTCAGGAGAACCGGCCCATGAAAACACATGCACCGCTATTGATCGAGCATCGGTTGATCTAATGAAGAAAAGATACCTGCCACTTTATGCCGCGCTTGCTGTTCTGACGGCGTTCCTCCTTTGTTTTTCCTACTTCGATATTTGTCCAGTACTCGAGCTGTTGTTCCCCGCCCTGCAAATAAACAAGACCACAATTGTCGATTTTATCCGTTCGCTGGGCGCCTGGGGGGCATTGGGGTCAATCGGGTTGATGATCGTCCACTCTTTTATCCCGTATCCGGCGGAATTCCTGACCATTGCCAACGGCATGGTCTTCGGCCCATTCTGGGGCGTGGTGATCACCTGGGTTGGCGCCATGCTTGGTGCGTATGCAAGTTTCGGCCTGACCAGAAGGTACGGCCGACCTTTTGTCGCCAGGAAAGTCAACCGATCCCAACTCGAAAAAATTGACCGGTGGGTGCAGGACCAAGGAGCAATGTCGCTCCTCCTCAGCCGATTCATCCCGATCATATCTTTTAATCTTATTAATTACGGTGCGGGAATGACCAGGATATCCTGGTGGACCTTTTCCTGGACCACCGGATTAGGAATCCTGCCGATGACCCTGATGATGGTCATCTTGGGGGATAACGTCCATGTCCTGCCCTGGTGGACATGGGTGATCCTCCTTGTCGCAATCATCGGCATAACCTTCGGGATGAACTCTCTTTACGCAGGTCATAGAAAAAAGAAGTTGTCCGATTAAGGGTGTGAATCCGGAAGTAATAGATAAATGTGAAAATAGCCCGATCTCGAAAAAATCTTTTCCAGTAGGTTTTAGAGGAACTGCTATGCGTATCTCTACAGATCCGGACCGCAATCAGTCAAGCGGTGAAGAACTATCCAACACCATCAGTCATGGAGCCGCGCTCGTCGCGGCGCTTGTCGGCACGCCATTTATCATCAGCAATGCAGTCCGTTCTGAAGACGCCTGGTCTGTTGTCGGTGCAAGCATTTTCTCCGCAACCATCATTTTACTCTACCTCGCTTCCGCTCTTTATCATCTGTTGCCGGCGGGCAAGGCAAAGCGGATTTTCCGGGTCATTGAGCATTCGGCTATATTTCTTTTAATCGCCGGAACGTATACACCGTTCACCCTTGGTGTGCTGCGTGGCGTTTGGGGCTGGACGCTCTTCGGAATTATCTGGGGGATCGCTCTGATCGGGGTGACGTTGAAAGTGTTTGTCAAAGGGTCGCACCCGGTTCTTTCCACCATTCTGTATCTGTCGATGGGCTGGGTGATCGTTATTGCCATCAAGCCTTTGCTTGCCGGCATGCCAATGGAAGGTTTTCTCTGGTTGCTTGCCGGAGGGTTATCCTATACGGCAGGGGTGTACTTTTATGTGACCGATTGGCGGTTCCACTACGGCCACTTTATCTGGCATCTTTTTGTGATCACGGGAACTGTTTGTCATTACTTTGCTGTTTTCAGGTATGCGGTTTGATGTAGCTCTGATCTGCATCTGAATCTTGCAGTTTGAATGATTGTCGACCTGGCGGGAGAGAAGTCCGGAAAACAACAAAGCGGAACGCAGGATATGATTCCCGGGTTCCGCTTTGCATTTAAAGCTGATCCTGCCGACTGTCGGCCATCAGATTATCTTTCCGTCTGAGGGCGGGCGGTGCTGCTTTGCCCGCGTCTTCTGGCGCGTGGTACAAAATCCAGCCCCATCGGTGCCGACCGGCGACCACGCTGCGCTTTACCGCCTTTGTGGTCATAGGTTTTCTTTGCGGATGGGTTGTGGTGACCGGAGGTTTTGCCGGCGAAATTTTCGTCTCTTTCCGGTTTCCCGTCACTGGTGGCAAAATTGAACACATGGTTTGCGGCAGCATTTCTCGCGGGTTTGCGGATGCCCCTTGCCTGATTTCTCTTCGGCGCGGGTCGGTGGCGATTTCCCGACGGCAACTCGGTTGGTTCGCTCTCGAACCGGGCGTTTTCCGGGGTCTCCCTGAGGAGCATTTTGCTGTTCAGGTTGCTTTCAACATCTTTGATAAATCGAAAGTCTTCACGAGCAGCGAAGGTAATCGCTTCGCCGGTGCACTGAGCCCGACCGGTTCTGCCGATCCGGTGTGTATACGCTTCAACGGTATCCGGGACATCATAATTGATGACATGAGAAATCCCTGAAACATCAATGCCCCGGGCAGCAATATCGGTTGCAACCAGTACATTGTACTGGCCTTTCTTGAAGCCTTCCATCGCCTCTCGGCGTTTGTTCTGTGACATGTTGCCCTGGAGGGCTACGGCCTGGTGCCCTTCTTTCAACAGGGTGACGGCCAGGTTCTTGGCCCCGTATTTGGTCCGGGTGAAGACCAGGGTTGAGGTCATCTCCGTTTCCTTCATCAGTGATTTGAGGAGAGGGGTTTTGCCCTTTTTCTCGACATTGAACAGGACATGGGAAACCGTGTCGGCCGGTTTGGAGTGATTGATCTGCACTGTAACCGGATCAACGAGGATCGAATCGGCCAGTTTTTTTACCGCCTCCGGCATGGTTGCCGAGAACAGCAGGTTCTGTCGCGTCTTGGGCATGTACTTCAACAGCCGCTTGATGGCCGGCAGGAAGCCCATGTCAAACATCATGTCCGCTTCATCCAGGACCAGGATTTCGATTCCGGAAATCTTCAGATCGCCGCTGTCCAGATGATCGAGAAGTCTGCCGGGGCAGGCGACGATGATCTCAACCCCCGTTCGGAACGATTTCAACTGGCCGACCTTGCTGACTCCGCCGTACACCGAAACACTGCGCAAACCGGTCTGGCGTCCAAGCTTTTCGATGTTCTCATGAATCTGCTCGGCAAGCTCACGGGTGGGGGCGACAATAACTGCCCGAACCTGGCGCCTGGGGCCGCTCACCAGTTTCTGCAGCATGGGCAGAACAAAGGCGGCTGTTTTGCCGGTTCCGGTCTGTGCCAATCCCATGATGTCGCGACCTTTGAGGATCTGGGGAATTGTTTCCAGCTGGATAGGGGTAGGTGCGGTGTAACCGCACGCCTGAATGCCATTGTTGATCTTCTGGTCAAAATTAAAACTTTTAAAACTCATTGAAATACCTTCTTGCTTTGCCCGGCATATTTATGCCTGGCGATTTGATTGCTCCATATTCATGACCCGGTCCCGTGGCAATCACAGATCTGTGCTGTGCCCTGCGCAAACCGGGTCCGGTATAGGAACGGAGCGTAATGTGTCTATTCAGATTGTTTGCCTGATAAGGAGGCAGAAAGATCCAAACAGTGCCTGATGTCGCAAGGAAAAACACGACAATCCTAATTCTTGGCACCTTCCTTAAGTGATCAGCAGATTTTTGGTAACGGCATATTACGAAGAGTGGAACTCAACGTGGAAGGAATTATGACGTGTGTGAAACCTGATACTTATAACCAAAATTTGGACTCATCATACCGGGTTCTGAGATTTTAGCAAGAGATTAAATTCTTTCACTAATCGGTACGAGCAGACAAGCTGCTCAACTCAGCTTTAAGCCGGCATCGATGCGTATTAAAGGTCGGGTAATATTTGACCGATGTGCCGTCAACAGAAAAACGGTGCGTGGTTCGAAGTAAACAAAGGCGGGTCATTACGGATGATCTCCGCAATGATGGGGTGTCGCTTAAACTCCCGGTCGAGGAAGCTCCGCACCTCTTTTCGGTTCCAGCCGGCGGGATGCTGGAATTCGGTATACAGGGACAGATCTCCATCGTATGAATTCCTGACGGCAAAGTGTCCGGCTTCAGGGCTCTCGATGGGCATGTTGAAGATTGCCAGATTCAGAAAGGTAATGCAGTCGTGGTGGTCAACCACAAAATCCAGCGTTCTGCGGGCTGCGGCATAGTCTTCCGCCGGGGTGCCGAAAAGAAGGTAGATATAGGTCGCTATTCCTGCTGCATTCAGATTGTTGAGGATTATGGAAACCATCTTGAGATTGATGCCTTTGTCCAGTTTATCAAGGACTGTCTGGTCTCCGGATTCCAGGCCCAGTTTGATCATCACGCATCCCGATTTTTTAAGGGAATGGCAGAACTCCGGGTCGGCAAGAAGCTTTTCAAAACGGCAGAAACCATACCAGTTGACTCCGGGCGGATCTGCGGCAAGATCTTTTAACAGGGAAGGGCTGATGGCGTTGTCGAGAAAATGAATCAGCGCCGGTTTTGTGTGATCGATCAGCCCGGCCAGTTCTTTTCTGACCCGTTTGTTGCCAAGGGGCAGGTACGGATTGTTTTCAGCCTTCTCCGGACAGAATGAGCACCTGTTCCAGTAGCAGCCCGAGGCGGCACCGTAAGGCAGAATCAGGCCCGGTGAAAGATATTGGTCAAGCGGCAGATCAGTCAAATCAGGGGGAAGGAGAGACGGGCCGGGTTCGACCCCCAGCAATTTTAAAAGAGGCCCTTCTCCCGGTCCGGCGATCAGATGGTCGACAAGTTCTTCGAAAGGGTTTTGCCAGTCGAGGTTACTGAGCCAGGAGGTCACCAGTCCGCCGCCCATGACAATCGGAAGATCCGGGTAATTGGTTTTCAGAAAACCGACCATGGCGAAAGTGGTCTGGGCCTGGCTCAAGTAATTCAGGGAGACCCCGATCATTTCCGGTAAATTTCCGGCGATCAATTGCCGAAGACGTTCCGAGAAATAGGGATAAAAAATATTATTCTCGAATTTCTTCGCAACCCTCAACAGATCTGAGCTTTTCAGGGGTGAGAGCTCATGGTCCTGATAGTTGCTGAAGCTGAGTGTGAGGTTTCGATCATTCCCGTAAATTTCCAGCAGACGGTTCAGATCGGCCACCGCCCTCCGGTAGCGATCCCGGTTCTGATAGTGTCCCGGAGAACGAAGGGCCTCAATGTTTGCGGCACGGTTCCTGATTGCCCGGAGACTCCAGGTGTCATCGGCCGGGAGCGGACTGTTCAGGAGATAGAGTATTCCTTCAACACTTGCATCAAGCAATTGGCATGCGATGTTGTTTCCCCGTAATGCCCCGGCAAGACGGGTGATCCCGGCGGGGGGTTCCGCCGGTTTGGCGACCGGGGGATGGATGAGCAGTACTGAGGGTTGCTTCTGTCGGTTCATTTTATAACAGACCCCTTGACTAGTCAGGATACAGCGGTTAGGATGGCGCAGTTTTGATCCGGGGCGAGGCTTTTCCTCGTCGGCATGCCCGGGCTGCAATGCAGGTGATACCATGCAAGGGCATCCATTGCCGAACATTTTTTTCGGTCCGGATCAATGGTTTGTCGGATTCATCAATTACGATTGGAGGAATGAATGAAGTTGAACATCGTTTTGTCAATGCTGGTTGCGGTACTCTTTGTCGGTGGGGTCAATATTTCTTTCGCCGCAGGGCCTCACGATGAGAATTGTGTTGAATGCCATAGTGTTCACTACGCGAAAGGTGACTTTATCATCGGCGCCGAACCGAATCAGAAAGTCGACAATCCCGCCTCGGCCACCAAAGCCGACGGGATCGAGGCGCTGTGCCTCGGTTGTCACAACAAGGACCAGGGGATCATGCCGATCCATCTGTCAACCACCCATCCCACGGGAATTATTCCGTCCTATGTCAATGTTCCGGACAAGCTTCTCCGGGACGGGAAATTCAGCTGCGTCAGCTGTCATAACCCGCATCCGTCCAACAACAATTACAAGTATCTGGTTGTAGATACTGAAAAAGGCGCGAAGATTGGCAGGTTCTGCGCCGTGTGCCATACGGAACAGGCGAGCGATGACATGAAGAAGAGCGCGGGCGCAGCCGAGGTCAAAAGCGGACCCCAGGCCACCCCCAGGGTCAAGGTCAGGATGGCGAAAAAATAAGATTCACCGAACCATTCTTGCGATGGAAACCGGGGGCTTCCTGTGAGGAGCTTCCGGTTTTTTTTATAACGCAAATCCGCTTCTGGTTTTTCGGGGGGAAGATTCGTTCAGATCCTCCAGCCATCTGTTCTCAGCTGTGTTCCCTGGTTTTATGGAACCGGATATCGGGATAAAGTTCCATGGTACGAGACAGCCGCCATTCACTCCCGGCCAGGTATGAAAGATGCCCCTCCCCATCATAGGCCAGGTTTGACTGGTTCTCTTTTTCGAAGGTCTGGAGTTTTTTCCGGTCATCACAGCTGACCCAGCGGGCAGTGGCATAATCGACACTTTCATAGACGGCTTCGACCCCGTATTCCGCTTTCAGTCTCGCCATGGTCACGTCGAACTGCAGGACACCTACTGCGCCTAGGATGTAATCACTGCCCTGCAGCGGTTTGAACATCTGGACCGCTCCTTCCTCGGCCAGCTGAGTCAGCCCTTTTCCGAGCTGTTTGGCTTTTAGAGGATTTTTCAGGAGGACCCTGCGGAAATGCTCAGGGGCGAAACTGGGGATCCCGGTAAATTTCAGCTCTTCCCGGTCGGTGAAGGTGTCGCCGATTTTGATCGTCCCGTGATTGTGGATACCGATAATGTCGCCGGGGAAGGCCTCTTCGACGCTGCTCCGGTCCTGGGCCATGAAAATCGTGGCGTTGGCAAGGGCGACTTCCTTTCCCAGCCGGTGGTGCCTGACCTTCATACCCCTGGTGAATTTGCCCGAGCAGATGCGAAAAAAAGCGATCCGGTCACGGTGGGCAGGGTTCATGTTTGCCTGAATCTTGAAGGTGAAACCGGAAAAGGATGCCTCTTCCGGGGCAACCGTACGGGTTGTTGTCTCGCGAGGACCGGGGGGAGGGGCGAGTTCGACAAAGCCGTCAAGGAGCTCCTTGACCCCGAAATTGTTGATCGCGCTGCCGAAGAAAACCGGAGTCTGGCCGGCCTTCAGGTAATAGGCATGATCAAACGGATTGGCAGCTCCGGCAAGGAGGTCGATGTCTTCGCGAAGTTTGTCCGCCTGGGGGCCGAGAAGTTCATCGAGTTTCGGGTCATCAAGGTTTTTAATAACGATGATGTCCTGGGGTTTTGTTTCCTGGCTCGGGGTGAAGAGATGCAGTTCCTGGCGGTAGATATTGTAGACCCCTTTGAAACTTTTCCCCATGCCGATCGGCCAGGAAAGAGGGGCGCATTCTATCTGCAGTTTTTCCTCGATGTCGGAGAGGATGTCCAGCGGTTCAAGGCCCTCCCGGTCGAGTTTGTTGATAAAGGTAATGACCGGAGTGTTCCGCATCCGGCATACTTCCATCAGTTTTTCAGTCTGGGTTTCGACCCCTTTGGCGTTGTCGATGACCATCAGGGCGCTGTCAACGGCGGTCAGAACCCGGTAGGTATCTTCGGAGAAGTCCTGATGGCCGGGGGTGTCGAGGAGATTGATCTCATAATCACGGTAATTAAACTTCATGACCGAGGAGGTGACCGAAATGCCGCGCTCCTGTTCGATGGACATCCAGTCGCTGACCGCGTGCTGGTCTGTTTTTCTCGATTTCACCGCCCCGGCCATCTTGATGGCGCCGCCGAAAAGCAGGAGCTTTTCGGTAAGGGTGGTTTTACCCGCATCGGGATGGCTGATGATGCCGAAGGTACGGCGTTTCTCAATTTCTTTGCGTAATTTTACAGACAACGTATGTCCCCGATATTTCGTTTGTAAAGCAGGAAGAGAGCGGTGTGTCAGCCCCGAGGCCGTTTATATAACGGAAGAAGAGAAATTTGTCCAGAGCAATAGGTTTCGATTATTTGTTAAAGTGATTTCCGGGCGTTTCGATTATCCTGTGACAATCTTATTGAACAGTGCGTTGACCGATACGGGATAAGTTTCGTTTGAGCAGTCGAGCTGCTCAACTCAGCTAACATTTTCAACAGGGAGCAGGGCATTGCAGATCGATATTTCGACACTGATCATGATCTTTATTGCGGCAGGGTTTGGTGCCTTTGTGGTCTGGCTGGTCTTGCGTAAAGTTCAGGCGGAAAAAGCAGCTGAAATATCAGTCATGCGCGAGAAAATTCATGATCTTGAGTCAGCCCGGGCGACGGATCAGCAGGATATGGAAAAACTCAAGACCTTCAAGGATGAGCTGGACAAGCAACTTGCGGTATCCCTGCAGAAAAATGAAAGAATCCCCGACCTGGAAAGGGAGATTTCAAGAAAGGAGGATCTGCTTGATGGCCTGCGCCGGGAGAATTCTCTGCAGATGGCGACCATCGCCGAACTGAACACCAGAGTTGAAGATGAAAAGCAGCTTGGTGCGGAAAAACTTTCAACGATTAACAATGCGCGCGAAGAGTTGCGGAACCAGTTCAAGACCCTGGCCCAGGAAATTTTCGACGAGAAGGGCAAGAAGCTTGGGGAGCAGAGTCGAGAACGACTTGATGAGATTCTGAAACCTTTCAAGGAAGAGATCAAGGATTTCAGGAAGAAAGTTGATGATGTGTATGTGAACGAGGCAAAGGAGCGTGCCTCGTTAAAAAAGGAACTGCAGGATTTAAAGGAGCTGAACCAGCGGATCAATCAGGAGGCCATCAACCTGACCCACGCCCTGAAAGGCGATAAAAAAGCCCAGGGGAACTGGGGGGAGCTGGTGCTGGAACGGGTTCTGGAGCAATCCGGGCTCCGCAAGGGAGTGGAATATGAGACCCAGGAGTCATTCCGTGATTCCGATGAGAAGCTGTTCAAGCCTGATGTAATCATCCATCTGCCGGAAGAAAAGGATGTGGTCGTTGACTCAAAGGTTTCTCTTCTGGCCTATGAAAGATACTGCTCGGCGGAAAAAGATGCTGACCGGCAGAGGGCGCTTACGGAACATGTCAACAATGTCAGAGAGCATATCAAGGGACTGAGCAGCAAAAATTATTCCGACCTGAAAGGTATCCGGTCCCTTGACTTTGTCCTGATGTTCATGCCGATCGAGCCGGCCTTTCTGGTGGCCTTTCAGGCAGATGAGAAGCTCTTTTCCGATGCTTTTGAGAACCGGATTGTGGTCGTTACCCCGACGACCCTGCTCGCCACTCTGCGGACCATTGAAAATATCTGGCGTTACGAGAGGCAGAATCAGAATGCCAGGATCATCTCCGATAGGGCCTCTGCGGTCTACAATAAACTTCGCGGGTTTGTCGAAGATATGGAAAAACTCGGCAAGCAGATCTCCACGACCCATAGCACCTATGACGATGCGATGGCGAAACTGACCACCGGCAAAGGGAACCTGATCAGGCAGGCGGAGCGATTCGTTGAGCTTGGGGTCAAGGTGAACAAGACAATTCCGAAATCGATCACTGACTTCGCCGAAACCGAAGGGGATGAAGATGAAGACTGAAATGTCCTGCCGATGAACCTCCGTTCGGGATCAGGGAGAAAGAATTGTGGGCAAAGGGTTGATCCCATACAAGTGCGAGGCCTATGAGGGAGTGTTGGCGGAGGGTCTTCGGCATTTGTTGGTGAATGGAAGATACCCTGAAGCACGGCAATGGGGTGAATCTCGATTCTTGAAGGAGTGGTGACGGTATCATGAACATCCCTGGGAATTGAGAGCCGGGAAGATCCGGCGAATTGCCTGAATGTGGGATCGGTTTTCACTGGAAAAGAAAGAAAAAAGTGAAAATTCACACAAAACTTGGTAGGAAAGCTCTGAAAAGATAGCTACAATGTTGCCAAAATGGTTTGAGCCTTTTTACCAATTCCTGAATCCGTGACGGCTCCGCGCGATTACTCATCTCAGGTGGTTATAATTACGTAAAACATAATTTTTTCGCTACGGGGGCAGACATTCACCCGCCGCCCTGCGGGGCGCCCGAGATCGGCACATCTGCTGCGTTGACAACTCGTTGATATATCATATGTATGATCAACATCGTCGTCGCCTTGCATCTGTACCGCTCTCGAACGCTCACGGATTCAGGAAATTGATAACTTTATATAACAAGCCCTTGACACTCCAGGTTTTGGCCATGTAACCTGTTGGCTGAAAAAGGGAAGCCGCTCCGGGTCATTAACCCATAATTGACCCTTTAAATCTCCATTGGAAATAAATATTTAACATGATTTTCAGCACGATTGAAAAACTTGGCAGCCTGACTCTTTATTATTTTCAGGATATCGGCCGGATGGGCATTTTTTTGTTCCGGGCCCTGCTGGGGGTTTTCAAGCGTCCTTTTCGTTTCGCCGCGGTGATCAAGCAGGTACAGCTGATAGGGGCTAATTCCATCGGGGTAATATTTTTTACCGGAGCGTTCACCGGGATGGTCCTTGGTTTACAGGGTTATTATACCCTTCGCAAATTCGGCTCGGAGGGCATGCTTGGTTCGGCGGTGGCGCTTTCCCTGCTCAGAGAGATGGGACCGGTTCTGACGGCCTTAATGGTTACCGGCAGGGCCGGGTCGGCGATGTGTGCTGAAATCGGCATTATGCGGAACAGTGAGCAGATCGATGCCCTGAAATGCATGGCTGTTGATCCCTTTCGCTATCTTATCAGCCCGAAATTTCTGGCAACGATCATTTCAATCCCCCTTCTGACCGGGATTTTCGATGTCGTGGGGATCTTTGGCGGCTATCTGGCCGGGGTGAAGATTCTGGGGGTGAATCCGGGCGCTTATTTCAATGGTATGGAACTCAGTGTCATCAACAAGGATATCAACATGGGGCTGGTCAAGTCCTTTGTTTTTGCTCTCATTATCGTCTGGGTCTGTACTGGTCGCGGCTATCTGGTCCATCTGATCAAAGGGGCCGGTTTCGGGGCCGAGGCGGTGAGCAAGGTCACAACCCAGGCCGTGGTTATCTCCTCCATTTCAATCCTGATCTGGGATTACCTGCTGACGGCTTTGATGCTATGAATGAATCGAATCAACCGGAAACCTATTGCGGCAGCATCAACGGGGAGACCGACAGGACGGATCAACCGGTCATAGAACTTGTTGATGTGGTTAAGAATTTCGGGGCTCAGAGGGTGCTTGATCATGTCAACCTCAAGATTTTTCCCGGGATGACGACAGTCATTGCAGGAGCCAGCGGCCAGGGAAAGAGTGTCACCCTGAAGCTTATTCTCGGCCTGATCAAACCGGATTCGGGGTCCATCCTGGTGAAAGGCAAGGATATCACCACCATGGGGCTGCGGGAACTTTCTGAAATGCGGAGCTCTTTCGGTGTTCTTTTTCAGGGAGGGGCGCTGCTTGATTCCTTAAATGTCTTTGAAAACGTGGCTCTTCCCCTTCAGGAGAGGACCAGAATGCCACGGGGAGAGATTCGGGAAAAGGTTCTCGGAACCTTGATCCAGCTTGGTCTGATCGGTCATGAGGAAAAGTTCCCCGGGCAGTTGAGCGGTGGCATGAAAAAAAGAGTGGGTCTGGCCAGGGCTCTGATGCTGCAGCCGGAAATCATGCTCTTTGACGAACCGACAACCGGTCTTGATCCGGAAAAAACGAGAGAGATCTACCAGCTTTTTTATGAGACCCAGGAGAAGTTCGGGTTTACAGCGGTCATCGTCAGTCATGATATCCCCAAGGTTTTCAACCTGGCTGATCAGGTGGTGGTATTAAATCGCAGCAAGCTGGTCACTTTTGATGATCCGGAGGAGATCCAGCTCTGCGAGGTTCCGGAAATCCAGGCCTTTGTGAAAACAACCATGGGACATCTGTACCTCAGTAAGGAGATGGAATAGTAAGCGGTGGGGAAACTCCTCTCCCGCCGTGCTTTTTTTTAGCAATGAAATATTTGGTGAGAGTCAGTTATTTATAAAAATCAGGGTTGAACATGAAAAAGATCAGTGTTGAAATTTCAGTCGGTTTATTTATGATCGCCGGTTTTCTATGTTTTGTGTACCTGTCGGTCCAGCTTGGTGAATTTTCGATCTTTGCCCGGGAGAAGAGTTATACCCTCAGTGCGGAGTTTGACAGCATCTCCGGGCTGAAAACCGGCGCCGTGCTTGAGATAGCGGGGGTGAATATCGGCAGGATTGCATCCATAGATCTTGGTGAGAATGACCGCGCCAGGGTCACGATGAAGATTGGTGAGGATGTGAGGATCACCGAAGATGCGATTGCCTCGGTCCGGACCATGGGGATAATCGGTGACAAATACATAAGAATCATCCAGGGTGGTTCTGAAGATCATTTGAAAGACGGCGATGTGATCTCTGAAACAGAGTCGGCCATCGACCTTGAAGAGCTTGTCAGTAAATATATTTTTGGTGATGTCTAGGACATGAACAACTCTCTCTTGGTATTGGTCCGTGATCATGGCCTGGTGAAAAAGCTCTTTTTTGCGGCAGTCCTTCTGGGGATTGTTCTTATTGCTCTCCCCTTGTGTGCCCAGGAAAATCAGGGTGGCGGCGATCAGGTGGCCAGGGAGTTCGCCGCGCTTGACGACGACTGGCTCGAAGATGAGCCGGAGCAGGTTTACGATCCGCTCGAACCGGTCAACCGCTTTTTTTTCACCTTTAATGACAAGTTGTATTTCTGGCTGCTTCGGCCAGTTGCCCGAGGATATTCATTTGTGGTTCCCGAGCCGGCAAGGGAGTGTGTCGGAAATTTTTTCAGGAATCTGAAAATGCCTGCCCGTTTTGTCAACAGTCTTCTCCAGGGGAAGATTGCCGAAAGTGGAACGGAAGTGACCCGGTTCGTGATCAACTCCACCGCAGGGGTGGTCGGCCTCTGGGATCCTGCCCGTAACTGGTTCGACCTGAAACCGAGTCCGGAAGATATGGGGCAGACTCTGGGCAAGTTCGGTATAGGAGAGGGGGTTTACATCTGCTGGCCATTTTTTGGTCCTTCCAATGTTCGAGACTCGATCGGGATGGCCGGTGATTACTTCCTCGATCCGTTTTCATATCTTGCCTTCAATGATGAGGAAGGATTTAAGGTTGTGACCGGAGCGAAGTCGGTCAATCAGATCAACACCACTTCGTTAAAGCTTGGTGATTATGAAAGTTTCAAGGAAGCCACCCTGGATCCTTACGGGGCTTTGCGGGATGCTTATTATGCAAAAAGACGCAGTCAGATAAACGACAAAAAGTGATTTGTTGAGAACCTTAGGCTGTGTAATACATTGATTAAATTTTCAGGGACCAGCGCTTCAGGAGAGAGAAAATGCAAGTAAGCAGATCGATTGTTGGGCAAGTTGTCGCCATCATCATTGTTTTTATCATGATAACTCTGGCAACCGGAGCAGGCGCGGTAAATATGGGCCCCATGGAACAGATCAGGGAAACTGTTGACCGGATTCTGACGATAATGAGGGATGAAAGCTTTTCCGCGCCGGAGAAGAAGGAAGAGCGGAGAAATGTGATTATGGCCGAGGTCGAGAAGCGCTTTGATTTCCGGGAGATGTCGAAAAGAACTCTTGCCAGGAACTGGAAGGAGAGAACTGCGGCTGAGCAGGAAGAATTCCAGAAACTTTTCTCCGAGTTGCTGAAAAACACCTATATCGGCAGAGTCGAGGCCTACTCGGATGAGCAGGTTGTTTATCCCAAAGTACTCCTCGACGAGAAGAGCGGCGACCGGGCCGTGGTTTACTCGAACGTGGTCAAAAACAATCAGGAGATACCGATTAACTACAAACTCTACCTGAATAACGGGGAATGGTTTGTTTATGATGTGGATATCGAGGGCGTAAGTCTGGTGAGAAATTACCGGACTGAATTCACCCGGGTGATCAGCAAGGAGAAGTATCCCGGTCTGATCAGGAGAATCAAGGAGAAGCTGGAAAAGAACGAGGAAGCCAGACAATAACCATGGCAGCTGAAAAAGGGCTTAAAGTATGCGATCTCGGAAACGAGGTGTTGGGCCAGATCTTCAAATTTCTCGATGAAAATGAGATCTCCGGCCTTTGCCCCTACCTGGAGCATATGATCTGGAAGAAGGGGGAAATCCTCATGAATGATGGAGAAGCCGGTGATTTCATGGGTTTTCTCCTGGCAGGAAAGCTGGCGGTCAAAAAGGAGACAAGTTTTCCCGGACGCTTTACCCTGGTCGCCATTCTCGACAAGGGCGCCATGGTCGGTGAGATCTCGGCCGTTGATCGAGGGCTCCGGACTGCCACCGTTGCAGCGATGGAAGATTCGGAACTGCTGATTCTGTCCTGTGACAGTCTTGATCGTCTTCTGCATGAAAACTCTCTGCTGGGCATTAAAATCCTCAAGCGGATAATCCATGTGTTAAGTCTCAGGCAGCGTCGCTCGTACGACAGGCTGTCGGCTATTCTTTGAGTTTCCCTCTATACATCCATCCCGGGGAATGAAATGCATCGCAGGGCCTTAAGAAAAAAGGGCGGCTGGACCTCTTTCAGGTTTTTTGGATCAGGCGCAGGAGGCGTTTTAGGCGGAGGGATTAAATTTCCAGAATCTCCTATTCCCTATGGCCTGCTGAGTGTTTTCCTGATTACCGCACTCACTCTGATCTTTTATTACAGATTCCAAACCGGCCTCTGGCTTGTCGCTGCGGCCGCCCCGTTATCATTTATTCCGGGAGCGGGAGCGTTCTATTTTGAAAGGCACCTGTTGAAACTCCAGGATCGACTTGAGAGGGATACCGGTCGACTCCAGGCTGGTTTTCTGGTCCTCTTTGCCTTCCTGATCGGATTCATTGTTTTTTACACCATCCTTTTCACCTACCCGATGGGGCTGTTGATCGGCAGTTATGCAGATGAAATGATCAGAGACCAATATGGGCGCTGGGTGATCAATCTGGTCATAGCCGTTTCTCTGGCCAGCTGGCTCCGGTGGCAGATCGTTTTGAAATGGCGCTGAGTGTTGTTTCAGATTGAGGCGCGGAAGCCTCTTGCAGGCCCCTTCCTGAGCAGGAAATCCCTGCTGCTTTAAGGCTCTTTGCGGGTACGGTTAAATCGCTTGACATCGAAAAAGAAAAACGTATAATTCACCGGTTTATACAGCGGGCTTGTCCATTCTTCCCCGGAGTTCTGTTTTGCAGGTACAACTTACTGAGATTCCTGAGGAAGGTCTTGAGCTGCAGGTGAGTGATGTTTCCTGGTTTCCAGACAGTGAGATCAAGAGATCCGGGAAACTGGAGGCCAGAATCTTTCTTGAGCGGCGCCAGGAACGACTGATGGCCAGCGGATCAATTGATCTGGTTTATGCGCTGGAGTGTGATCGCTGTCTGGAAGAATTTAATCTGCCGGAGACCATCGAGTTCAGTCTGACGCTTGAACAGGCTGGAGAGGCTGATGGGCAGGAGGCTAAAGAGTACCAGTGTGACAGCAGTGAAATGGACGTGGTGTTTTTTGAAGGTACGGCGGTGGACATAAGTTCCATCCTTGAGCAGCAGGTTGTTCTTGCCTATCCTGTCAAAAAGCTGTGCGCTGAAAACTGTCTCGGATTATGTGCGGGCTGCGGTCACAATCTCAACCTTGGGAAATGTGGGTGTCCTGACAAATCTGCTGAAACCCCATTCAGTGTATTGGGGCAATTGATCGACAAATAAAAAGATTCAAGGGGCGGGACAGTGATGTCCCGGCCGATTTCACGTAATAAATCACGGATGTAACTATATCCGGATATGGAGGAACAGATGGCATTACCCAAAAGAAGACATTCACATTCCAGAACCAGAAAACGTCGTGCCCATGATGCATTGACGGGACCGGCTGTTTCAACCTGCTCCAGCTGCGGCGAGCCGAAGCTGCCGCATACTTTATGTTCAGGGTGCGGGACATATAAGGGAAGGACTGTTGTCAAGCTAGACGAGGACGAGTTGGAATAGGGTGGCATAGTGCATATTGCGCTTGATGCCATGGGGGGTGACCGTGGTTCTGAGGAGTTGCTGGTTGGAGCTTACCAGGCAGTGACTGAATCAGATCTCGAGGTGACCCTTTTTGGTGATGAGAATACCCTTTCTTCAATCCTGAAAATGAACGGCCTGAACAATACAGGCCGTCTTCACATTGTCCATACCACTGAAGTGGTCGATATGGCCGAATCGCCTATAGATGCGGTTCGCCGAAAGCGGGATTCTTCCATTTCCGTAGCGTTCGATCATCAGAAAGCAGGCAAGGTTGATGCAGTGGTCAGTGCCGGCAATTCCGGCGCCACCATGGCTGCAGCGGTCCGTTCGCTCGGCCGGCTGAAAAATATCTCCCGACCTGGAATTGCCAGTATCTTCCCGACCCTGAAAAAACCGGTAGTCATGATGGATGTCGGGGCCAATGTCGACTGTCGTCCGAAGCATCTCTTTCAGTTCGGAATCATGGCCTCCGCCTTTGCCGAAGTCATTCTCGGCAGCGACAGCCCCAGGGTCGGCGTATTGAGTATCGGTGAGGAAAGAGGGAAAGGCAACAGTCTGGTGAAAAAAACCGACGAACTGTTCCGTCTGAGCTCCCTGAACTATATCGGCAATATTGAAGGCGGCGACACCTTTCTTGGTGACGTTGATGTGATTGTCTGCGATGGCTTTGTCGGCAATGTCTGTTTGAAGATCAGCGAGGGTCTTGCTCTTGCACTCACCAGCATGTTGCGGGAAGAGATATCGAAAAGTCCAATGGCCAAGCTAGGGTATCTATTGTCCAGAGGGGCTTTTTCCCGGTTCAGGAAAAAAATTGATTACGCAGAGTACGGCGGTGCCCCGCTCCTCGGGGTGAAGGGAACCGGTATCGTCTGTCATGGTCGTTCCAACTCCCAGGCAATCAAGAACGCCATCTTTGTCGCCTCTGAAATGGTACAGAATAAAGTGAACGAAAGAATCCTCAGTAATCTGGCCGAATCGGATATTGACATTGAAAGTGTTGATGGGAACGGGAGTGAGATTCCTGAAGGGGAGATGTCATGATTCGCGGGGTTATCCAGGGAACCGGCTCGTATCTTCCCGAATATGTGCTGACCAACGGTGAACTTGAGAAGCTCGTTGAAACTTCCGACGAGTGGATCACTTCTCGAACGGGAATAAGCAGCCGCCGGATTGCCGGGCCCGGTGAAGAAACATCGAAAATATCCGCCGAAGCCGCGCGGCGTGCCATGGCAATGGCCGGCATCACCGCCGAAGAGATCGGGATGATCATTGTCGGGACCATCACTTCTGAAATGACCATGCCTTCATGCGCCTGTCTGGTCCAGAAGGAGATCGGCGCGGTCAATGCCTTTGCCTTCGATCTGTCGGCAGCCTGTTCAGGTTTTATCTATGGTCTGGAGCTTGCCGACAAACAGATCCGGGCATATCCGGACAAAAAGATTCTGGTGATCGGCGCCGAAAATCTCTCGGCCAGGGTCAACTGGAAGGATCGTAATACCTGTGTGCTCTTCGGGGACGGCGCCGGAGCGGTGATCGTCGGTGCTGATGAGAGCGGCCGCGGCCTTCTCGCCAGCAAATTGTTTTCGGACGGCCGGCTTGGCGACCTGCTCTATATGAACGCGGCGCCGAGCATGAATCCCTACCTTGGTATGGACCGGACAGAGGCTGCTGATTTCGATCCCGCCAGGCTCGGTTGTCCTCGTCCTGATGATGGTTCCTATATCCGGATGTCCGGGCGGGAAGTTTTCAAGAATGCGGTTCTGGCCATGGAAAGCTCGATCGATCAGGTCCTGGAGGCGGCCGGAGTCAAAGGGCCGGATATCGACTGGATCATACCCCATCAGGCCAATATCAGGATTCTCCATAATCTGGGTGAAAGGATAGGCGTTCCGAAGGAAAAAATATTCATAAATATTCATAAGTATGGTAATACATCGGCGGCAACTGTTCCCATAGCGCTGGATGAAGCCAACCGGGGCGGGTTGCTGAAAAAAGGAGACCTGATCCTTACATGTGCCTTCGGCGGAGGTTTTACCTGGGGGGCTGAAATTCTCCGGTGGTAGGCGTCATTCTTCGATTGTAAAAAATATAAATTTGTAAATCCAAATTACGGGGTGAGCATGTGAATTACTTTCTTTCTGAAGAGCAGCAGATGATCGTGGACGTGGCTCGACAGATCACCGACGAGAAAATCATTCCTCAGCGCGCGGAACTTGACGAAAAAGAGGAATTCCCTACCGAGATCCTGAAGGAGGTCGCCCAGGCCGACCTCTTCGGTCTTTATATTCCAGAGGAGTATGGTGGTTTCGGGGGCGGCAGCTTCGATATGGTGCTGGCCCTTGAGCAGTTTGCCCGCGGTTGTGTGGGGATTGCGACGAGCTTTGCCGCCAGCGCCCTCGGTGCCTATCCGATTCTGATCTCCGGTAGTGAAGAGATGAAAAAGAAGTACATGCCCGTTATTGCCAGCGGCAAGAAGTGGGCCGCTTTCGGCCTGACCGAGGCCAACGCCGGCAGCGATGCATCCGGGATTCAGACCACGGCCGTCCTTGATGGTGATGAATGGGTATTGAACGGAACCAAACAGTGGATTACCAATGGTGGAGATGCCGAAATCTATTCGGTGATCGCCATCACGGATCGCACTAAAGGCCCGCGTGGGGCGAGTATGTTCGTGGTTGAAAGTTCCGACCCCGGATTTTCTTACGGCGCCAAGGAGAAAAAGCTTGGGATAAGAGCATCGTCAACCCGGGAGCTCATCTTCAAGGATTGCCGCATCCCGAAGGACCGCATGATCGGTCGCGAAGGGACCGGCTTTTTTACGGTGATGAAAACCCTCGACCTGTCCCGTCCCGGGATCGCCTCCCTGGGTGTCGGTCTTGGCCAGGCAGCCCTTGACGAAGCCGTCAATTACGCCAAACAGAGAGTTCAGTTCGGGAAACCGATTATCTCCTTCCAGGCCGTGCAGCATATCCTGGCCGATATGGCCATCCAGCTTGAGGCTTCCAGGGCCCTGGTTTATGCTGCGGCAAGGCATATCGACACCGGAGTCAAGGATGTGTCCAAGCCTTCCTCAATGTGCAAGGTGATGGCGACGGATATGGCCATGAAAGTGACCACCGACGCTGTCCAGATTCTGGCAGGTTATGGTTACATGCGTGAATATCCGGTTGAAAAAATGATGCGGGATGCCAAGATTCTACAGATATATGAGGGGACGAACCAGATCCAGCGAAACGTGATCGGGCAGGCGCTTAACAAGGAGTATTCAAGAAGCTGATGAAGATTCTAGTGTGTGTGAAGCAGGTGCCGGATGCCAAAGACGTTCGTCTGGATCCGAAGACCAATACCCTGGCCCGGGAGGGGGTTGAAAGCATCATGAACCCCTTTGACCGGCATGCTCTCGAAGAGGCGGTTCGGCTGAAGGAAAAACACGGCGGCACAGTGACTGTTCTGACCATGGGCCCTCCCCAGGCGGAAGAGACCCTGCGTGATGCGGTCTCCTGCGGCGCTGATGAAGCCGTTCTCGTTTCCGACCGGGCATTTGCCGGTTCCGATACCCTGGCCACGACCTACACTCTTTCCAGGGCCGTTGAAAAGCTTGGCGGTTTTGATCTGATACTTTGCGGCAAACAGGCCATTGACGGCGACACTGCCCAGGTTGGGCCGGGTCTGGCGCAGCGGTTGCAGATCCCTTTTGTCGCGTATGTTCGAAAGATCAATGATGTTTCCAGCGGGGTTATGCGGCTGGAAAGATTGATGGATGATGGATATGACGAGCTGGAAGTTGCGCTGCCGGTATTGCTCACTGTCGTGAAAGAGATTAACGAGCCGCGGGTTCCATCCCTGAAGGGCAAGATGAAAGCCAAAGGCATGAAGGCGGCAGTTTTAAATGCTTCAGATATCGGTGCAGACCCGGAACAACTGGGCCTGAACGGCTCACCCACCTGGGTCGTCAAGGTGTTTTCTCCGCAATTCAGTGCGGAGCGCTGCATGCTTGAAGGGACGGTTGATGAACAGGTTGACCAACTCCTGACAAAACTAGAGCCGCTTCTCTAACGATTTCTGTTTGTTCGTGGCAAAAGCGTTTTTTTTTTTCTGAAAGGACTTTGGCTCGCCCCCTTTTTTTCCTCAGAGAGGAATATGACAGATGACCTCTACATTAGATAAGATAAACGGGTTTTTTCATGTTAAAGATCGACATTGAAGCGTGTATCGGCTGCGGACTCTGCGAAGAGACCTGTACTTTCGGGGCCATTAAGGTCGAAGGCGGACATGCCGTGGTGGGGGACAGCTGCACCCTCTGCGGCAGCTGTGTCGATGTCTGTGAAGTTGAGGCCTTAAGTATTGACAAGGCTGAAAAAGAAGGCAAAGAGGATCTTTCTCAATGGTCCGGGGTCTGGGTGTATGCCGAGTTCCGGAACGGGAAGGTGGCGCAGGTTGCCTATGAACTGCTCGGGATCGGCCGCAAGCTTGCCGATCAGCGGAACGTGCCGCTTTCAGCAGTCCTGATCGGTTCCGGTTTTGCAAATGAGGCCGATGATCTTGTCGCTTACGGCGCGGACCGGGTTTATGTGGCCGATGATCCCGCCCTTGCCCACTTCACTGATGACGCCTACGGCAACGTCATGGAGGATCTGATCCGCGAGCATCAACCGGAGATTGTTCTGGCTGGGGCCACCGCCATTGGCCGCTCTTTCATTCCACGGCTTGCCACCATGCTCGGAACAGGATTGACCGCAGATTGCACCGGACTTGCCATCCGCGAGGAAGATGGAATGCTCCTGCAGACCAGGCCGGCATTCGGCGGGAATATCATGGCGACTATCGAGTGTCCGGCTAACCGACCGCAGATGGCCACGGTAAGACCCCTGGTGATGAAAGCAATTGCCAAGGACATTTCCCGCAAGGGCGAGGTCATAAAAATTGACCCTGATAAAACCCGTATCCAGTCCAGAGTAAGGGTTTTGCGAAGCGTCAAGGAAGAATCAGAACAGACCAACATCAATGAAGCGGATGTTCTGGTCGCAGGAGGACGTGGCCTTGAAAGTGAGAAAGGGTTTGCCATGATCCGTGAACTGGCCGCGCTTCTTGGCGGGGCGATCGCCGCTTCAAGGGCGGCAGTCGATAACGGCTGGATTGCCTATCCGCATCAGGTGGGACAGACCGGTAAAACCGTCTGCCCGAAATTGTATATTGCCTGCGGCATATCCGGTGCAATCCAGCACATGGTCGGCATGCAGTCATCCGATAATATTGTTGCCATAAATCGTGACCCGCACGCCCCGATCTTTGATGTGGCAACGTACGGGATCGTTGGTGATGTTTCCGTGGTAGTGCCGAAACTGATTGAACGCCTGAAGGAGCGCCAGGCAGGCGGGAGGAGCTGAAAATGAGCCTTGAGGGCAGAGTTGCGGTGGTGACCGGCGGCAGCAGGGGGATCGGCAGAGAGATCTGCCTGAAGCTTTCCGGAATGGGCGCTAGGGTTGTGGTGAACTATGTCAGTAACCCCGCAGCCGGTGAGGAGACAGTTGCCGCAGTTGCCGAGGCCGGAGGGGATGCAAAGCTGTACCGGTTTGATGTTGCCGATTCGGCCGGCGTTGATTCTGCGATGGCAAAAATTATCGAAGATTGCGGTCGGATCGATATAGTGGTAAATAATGCCGGTATAACCCGGGACGGTTTACTGATGAAGATGAAAGAATCCGACTGGGACCAGGTTCTTGATACCAACCTGAAAGGCGCTTTCAACTGCATCAAGGCGGTGACCAGGCCGATGATGAAACAGCGCTGGGGCCGGATCATCAATATCAGTTCGGTGATTGGTTTTCTCGGCAATGCGGGGCAGGTTAATTATTCCGCCGCCAAGGCCGGTCTGGTCGGACTGACCCGTTCTGTTGCCAGGGAGCTTGCTTCCAGAGGGATCACGGTAAACGGGGTTGCCCCGGGCTATATTGACACGGACATGACCAGCGGTCTGTCCGAGGAGGTCAAGGAGAAAATTCTTGCCGAAATACCGATGAAAGCCATGGGGTCTGCTGCGGATGTTGCCGCCGCTGTAGCCTATCTGGCTTCTGATGATGCGTGTTACGTGACCGGCCAGTTCATTCATGTGAATGGCGGCATGTTCATGGGATAATAAAGAAGTGTGATAAATTTTTTTGATAACTATTAAGGAGTAATACTATGTCCGCAGAAGCAAAACTTATTGATATTATTGCCGAGCAGCTGAGCGTTGATAAAGACAAGGTTGTTCCGGGTGCCTCGTTTGTTGACGATCTTGGCGCTGACTCCCTTGATCTGGTGGAGCTGATCATGGCCATGGAAGAAGCTTTTGATATTGAAATCGCAGATGAAGTCGCCGAAAAGATCACCACCGTCAAGGATGCCATTGAGCACGTCAACAAAGTTGCCGGTTGATTTTCTTGAAACAGTGAATTCAGTTTCAGGCTCTTTGATTAATATTTCCAGCCGCCACTGCTTGGCAGGGAGTGACAGGTGAACAGAAGAGTTGTAGTAACAGGGGCCGGTCTGGTGACCCCGCTCGGAACCGGAGTTGAGAAAACCTGGGAAGCCTTGTGTGCCGGGCGCAGTGGTGTTGGTCTGATCACCCGCTTTGACACAAGTGATTATGCGGTCAAGATCGCGGCCGAGGTCAGGGATTTCGAGGTCGAGAAATATATTGACCAGAAGGTGGCCAAGCATCTTGAACTTTTTGTTCAGTATGCAGTTGCTTCAGCCCTGATGGCCCGTGACGATGCCGGTCTGGTGATCACGGATGACAATGCTCACCGGGTCGGTGTTTACACCGGAAACGGCATCGGTGGACTGCCGACCATTGAGAAATACCACCAGATCGCTCTGGAGCGGGGGCCGCGAAAAATCACCCCATTTTTCATCCCCATGGTCATTTCCAATATGAGTGCCGGTCAGGCTTCGATCCTTCTCGGCGCCAAAGGTCCCAACCTTTCAGTCACCACAGCCTGCGCTGCCGGGACCCATGCGGTGGGTGAGGCGTATCGCGCCATCAGCAGAGGTGACTGCGATGTGGCGGTAACCGGAGGGAGCGAATCGACGGTCTGCTCTCTTGCCGTGGGCGGTTTCAATGCAATGAAAGCCCTTTCCAGGAGGAATGATGATCCGGAGCGGGCCTCCAGGCCTTTCGACAATGATCGGGATGGGTTTATTATTGCTGAAGGCGGCGGGATGCTGGTCATTGAAGAGCTGTCGCATGCCCTGAATCGTGGGGCACGAATTTATGCTGAAATCGGCGGGTACGGCTTGAGCGGTGATGCCTATCATATGGCGGCGCCTCCCGATGACGGTAACGGTGCGGTCCGCAGTATGCAGATGGCTTTGCAGGATGCCGGAATGGCTCCCGACGCAATCGACTATATCAATGCCCATGGGACATCGACTCCGCTGAATGATATTGTTGAAACAGGGGCCATCAAAAAGGTTTATGGCGGGCATGCGGAAAAACTTGCCATCAGTTCAACAAAGTCCATGACCGGACATATGCTTGGCGGGGCGGGAGGCATAGAGTCCGTTTTCACTGCTCTGGCCATTCACCATCAGATCGCTCCCCCAACGATCAATCTGCAGAATCCGGATCCCGGTTGCGATCTCGACTATGTGCCAAACGAAGCAAGAAGAATGGAGATCAGGGCTGCGATGTCCAACTCTTTCGGCTTCGGGGGCACAAACGCGGTGCTGGTGATGAAGCGGTTTGAAGGGTAGTTCAATTTTTTTCAGGTGGGTATGGTGAAAGTAGCTGTCGGATGTGATCATGGCGGATATTCAGTAAAGGCTTCGATCCTCTCGCTTCTTAAAGAGATGGGTCACGTGGTTCTTGATCATGGATGTGATTCCGAAGCTTCTGTCAACTATCCGGATTTTGCCAGGCTGGTCTGCAGTTCTGTGGAAGGCGGTGAGGCCGACCGGGGGATTCTGATCTGCGGGACCGGGATCGGCATGTCGATGGCTGCGAACCGTTCGCCCGCCATCCGCGGTGCCCTCTGCCATGAAATTTTTACCGCCAGAATGAGCCGTGAGCACAACAACGCCAATGTTCTCTGTCTTGGGGCGAGGGTTGTGGGACCCGGTTTGATTCTCGAGATTGTCAGAGCCTGGATGGTGACGGAATTTTCCGGCGGCAGACATCTAGGCCGGATATCGATGTTTTCCAATGATTGTGCCTGTTAAAGCAGAACACATGAACACAGTCAGGGCTGGTGTTTGAAAGTTGTTGCATACTATTCGGGAAGGATAGGCAGCCGGGTTGACAAACTCCGGCTTTTTCATTTGAGCCAGTCGTTTTTCAATTAACGCTGAGTCGAGCAGCTGGTCTGCTCGTACGAAACTAAGAATATCATGGGAACAAAAGTGTCTTACCTGAAAGAAAAAGATCCGCAGATATATCGCTCCATCAAGCATGAGCTCGACCGGCAGTCGTATCAGCTCGAACTGATTGCCTCGGAAAATATTGTCAGCGAAGCGGTCCTTGAGGCCCAGGGTTCCATCTTCACCAATAAATACGCCGAGGGGTATCCAGGAAAACGTTATTATGGCGGCTGTGACTATGCCGATCAGGTCGAGTCCCTCGCGATCAGCAGGGCGCTCGCGTTGTTCGGAGCAGAATATGCCAACGTCCAGCCCCATTCCGGCAGTCAGGCCAACATGGCAGTCTATTTTTCCACCCTGAAACCCGGTGACAAGGTTCTGGGTATGGATCTGGCTCACGGCGGGCACCTCACTCACGGCAGTTCGGTCAATTTTTCAGGCCAGCTGTATGATTTCATTTCCTACGGGGTGGATCGGGAAACCGAGCGGATTGATATGGCGGAGGTTGAAAGGCTCGCCGAAGAGCATCGTCCGAAAATGATCGTGGCCGGCGCCAGCGCCTATCCCAGAGTAATCGACTTCGCCGGTTTCCGGAAGATTGCCGACAAGGTCGGGGCCTATTTTATGGTTGATATGGCCCACATCGCCGGATTGGTTGCCGCCGGTGTTCACCCGAGCCCTGTCCCGCATGCTGATTTCGTGACCACGACGACCCACAAAACGATGAGAGGCCCTCGTGGCGGGCTAATCCTGGCCAAAGAGGAGTTCGGCAAGAGCCTGAACAGCAAGATCTTTCCCGGCATCCAGGGAGGGCCGCTCGTTCACGTGATTGCTGCCAAGGCGGTCAGTTTCCTTGAGGCCTTGAATGATGATTTCAAGGTGTACCAGAATCAGGTGGTGAAGAATGCTCAAGCCCTGGCAGAGAGTCTTGTCAAGTCAGGATTCAGAATAGTTTCCGGCGGCACCGACAACCACCTGCTGCTGGTTGATCTGGCCAGCAAGTCAATCACCGGCAAGGATGGCGAGGAGGCTCTTGAACGGGCCGGACTTACAGTCAACAAGAATGCGGTGCCCTTTGACAGTCAGCCCCGTTTTGTGACCGGAGGGATCAGGATCGGCACTCCGGCGGTAACGACCCGGGGGTTGAAGGTGCCCGAGATGGAAATGATCGGTTCCTGGATCAACCGGGCTCTGGCAAATATCGGTGACCCGCAACTCCTGGAGACGATCCGTCTTGAGGTCCGTGCGCTGTGTGAAAAATTTCCGCTGTATCCCGATATGGAACGAGGGGAGCGCTGATCGTGAGCGATCCGAGACCCTCGTGGCATGAGTATTTCATGTCGATTACCGAGCTTGTTGCCCAGCGTTCGACCTGTACGCGGCGATATGTCGGGGCAATTCTCGTTCGGGACAAGCATATCATTGCTACGGGTTACAACGGCGCCCCGACCAGAATCAGCCATTGCCTTGATGTGGGATGTCTGCGCGAGGAGCGAGGCATTCCTTCCGGCCAGCGCCACGAGTTGTGCCGGGGGCTGCATGCCGAACAGAACGCCATTATCCAGGCGGCAATCCACGGGACAAGTATTGCCGGGTCTACTCTCTACTGCACGAACATGCCCTGCTCAATCTGCAGCAAGATGATCATCAACTCAAAGATTACCGAGGTGTATTACCGGGAAGGGTATGCGGATGAGTTGTCAGCGGCCCTGATGGCTGAGGCCGGCATTCCGCTTCATCAAATCGGCTGATTCCGGCAGGTTTCTTTTTTTTAACAAATCAAGGAGTTATGGGAGATGAAGTGCCCTTATTGCGGTCATCTTGAGAATCGGGTTGTTGATTCCAGGCTCAACAAGGAATATACCATTACCCGCCGCCGCCGTTCCTGTGAATCCTGTGAGAGGCGTTTTACAACCTACGAGCGACTTGAAGTGACTATGCCCATGCTGGTCAAGAAGGATGGGCGGCGAGAATCCTGGGACAGGCAGAAGGTTGTTTCAGGTCTGAAAAAGGCCTGTGAAAAGAGGCCGGTCAGCATGTCCCAGATTGAGGAGTTTGTTGATTCCCTGGAGATCAAGCTCCAGGATATGGGGGAGCGGGAGATTCCGGTCAAGATGGTTGGCGAGATGGTTATGGCCGGGCTGCAGAATCTCGATGAAGTGGCGTATGTTCGATTTGCTTCAGTTTACCGGCAGTTCAAGGACCTCAACGAGTTCATGAACGAACTCAAATCAATGCTGGACTCTGGAAAGAAATAACCGGCTCTATGATGTCATCCGTTGACCGGGACCGCCGGTTTATGAAACTCGCCCTGATTGAAGCCCGAAAGGGGCTTGGCAGAACCTCTCCCAATCCGGTGGTTGGTGCCGTGGTGGTCCGGGATGATCAGGTGGTGGCCAAAGGGTATCACCGGCGGGCCGGTGCGCCGCATGCCGAGGCAGAAGCCTTGAGCAAAGCCGGAGCGGCGGCCAGGGGGGGTACGGTATACGTAACTCTGGAACCCTGCAATCACCATGGGCGTACCCCGCCCTGCACCGAGAAAATCATCGAGTGTGGCATCCGTCGGGTGGTCGTCGGTATGAGAGACCCGAACCCCCTTGTCGCTGGAGGTGGTAATGATTATCTTGCGGGCCGGGGAATTGAAGTCGTCTCCGGAGTTCTTGAGGAGGACTGTCTGGCTCTGAACAAACCCTTTCTGAAGCATGTTCAAACCGGGCTTCCCTGGGTAACCATGAAAGCAGGGGTCTCGATTGACGGTAGAATTGCCGCCCGAACCGGTCACAGTCAGTGGATCAGCGGCGAGAGTGCACGCCGCAGGGTCCATCGGCTCCGGGATATGTATGATGCCATCCTGGTTGGCTCGGGCACCGTCCTTGCCGATAACCCGTCGTTGACCACCCGGCTTCCTTTCGGAAAGGGGCGGGACCCGTTGCGGGTGGTGCTGGACAGTAATCTGAGGACGCCGCCCGATGCGGTGCTGTTGACTCAGAAATCCGACGCCCGAACCTGGATTTTCTGTCGGGATGGGGCTGATGCCGGAAAAAAGAAGTGCCTTGAAGCGGCAGGCGCCGTGGTCAGGCAAGTCAAAACCGATGGCGATGGTTTTCTGGCCCTCCCCGATATTCTTCTGGAACTGGGCAGACAGAATGTGAACAGCCTCCTGGTGGAGGGAGGCGGCAGGGTCCATGCCTCTTTTTTAAAGCAGCGTCTCTATGATCAGGCCTGCCTCTTTGTGGCGCCGCTTTTTATCGGTTCCGAAGGGTTGCCGGTGGTCGGCGCACTTGGCCTTGATACCGTCGACCAAGGGGTGCGCTTTACGACCACGCGGGTCAGGAGGCTGGGAGAAGATGTCATGATTGAGGGGCTTTTTTAAGCGATTAATGAGGGATCTGCAATGTTCACCGGAATCATTCAGGGCAAGGGCAAAGTTTTTGAAAAGAAACCGTCCGGCGGGGGTATGGTATTCGGATTGGAAGCCGATTTCGATCTTTCTGATCCTGAAGAAGGCGAATCAATCGCCGTGAACGGGGTCTGTCTGACCGCAAGGAACATCAGCGGCAGACGGTTTCTGGCCGATGTCTCCCCGGAAAGCCTGAAGAGAACGAATCTTGGCCGGATTGGGGTTGGCGGCTCCGTCAATCTGGAGAGGGCGTTACGACTCTCCGACCGGTTGGGCGGGCATCTGGTGAGTGGCCATGTCGATTCGCCGGCGAAGGTAGTTTCCCGAAAGCCCCTGGGCGAGTATGTTCTTTTTTCATTTGAAGTTCCCCTGGGACTCGGGCGTTACATGATCGAAAAGGGATCGATCACCATCGACGGCATCAGCCTGACGGTGAACGAGTGCGACGATCAGGTTTTTTCCGTTTCGATTATCCCGCATACCCTGCAGGTCACAACTTTGGGTGATCTCGGGAAGGGGGATGTGGTCAATATTGAAGTGGATCTGATCGGTAAATATGTGGAAAAACTTCTCTCCGTGAAGCCGCAAGGCGGGGCTGGGCAGGGGTCGAAAATCAACGAGGCCTTTCTGGCGGAACACGGTTTCATAAAGTAATGGTGACAGGAAATGACGGTTAACAGTATCGAAGAGGCAATTGAAGACATCCGATCCGGAAAAATGATCATTCTGGTGGATGATGAAGATCGGGAAAATGAAGGTGATTTGTGCATGGCCGCCCAGATGGTGACGCCTGAAGCGGTCAATTTCATGGCCACCCACGGGCGGGGGCTGATCTGCCTCACCCTGGTTCCGGAGCAGATCGAGAAACTGCAGCTCCCGATGATGGTCAAGGACAACAAGTCTCCCTTTGAGACCGCGTTCACGGTCAGTATCGAGGCGCGACATGGGGTGACCACCGGTATCTCTGCCGCCGACCGTTCGCATACCATCCAGACCGCGGTCAGGCTGGATGTGAAGGCTGAGGACATTGTCAGCCCGGGCCATATTTTCCCGTTACGGGCGAGAAGGGGCGGCGTTCTCGTTCGAACCGGGCAGACCGAGGGCTCCGTTGATCTTTCCAGGCTCGCCGGGCTCAGGCCCTCCGGCGTGATCTGTGAGATCATGAATGAGGACGGCACCATGTCCCGGATGCCTGATCTCAAGAAATTCGCGAAAAAGCACGGCCTGAAGATCGCAACCATCGCAGATCTTGTCGCCTATCGGCTGCGTGAAGACACCCTGGTGCACCGGGCTGCCGACACCAGGCTGCCGACCAAATACGGCGGTGAGTTCCGGGCCATTGTCTACACCAATGATGTGGACAATTACGAACATCTCGCGCTGGTCAAAGGAAATATCAGTCCGGAGGACGAGGTCATGGTCAGGGTTCACTCGGAGTGTCTGACCGGGGACGTCTTCGGTTCAATGCGCTGCGACTGCGGAAGCCAGCTGCATGCAGCGATGAAGATGGTTGAGAATGAAGGCAAGGGGGTGATCCTCTATATGCATCAGGAAGGCAGGGGGATCGGCCTGGTCAATAAGCTGAAGGCCTATGCCCTGCAGGACGAGGGAATGGATACCGTGGAGGCCAACAAGAAGCTCGGCTTCAAGGCGGATCTGCGTGATTACGGGATCGGGGCCCAGATCCTTCGTGATCTCGGGATCAGGAAGATGAAGCTGATCACCAACAATCCCAAAAAGATTGTGGGACTTGAAGGGTACGGCCTCAAAGTGACAGGTCGACTGGCGATCGAGATCGAACCGGATTCGGAAAACCGTAAATATCTGCAGTGCAAGAAAGACAAACTCGGGCACATGCTTGACCTCCTGCCGAACACTTTTGAACCTTGACAAAATGGGCAGAAAACACGCTTTACTTGCGGTGGGTCTGAATCAGCTGACAAAGAGATAATTTTCTGATATTATTACGGAAACTTGATTTTTATCCACATTGTAAATACCGTCGGGATTTTTCCTGACGGTGGTGAACATGGGAACAGGAGAACGACATGGCAAAATATATTGATGGGGATCTCAAGGCCGACGGAAAAAAATTCGGCATTGTGGTCTCCCGGTTTAATTCATTTATCGCAGAAAAACTTCTTGATGGCGCGCTCGACACCCTGCGCAGGTCAGGAGCGGCCGATGACGACATCGAGGTGGCAAGGGTTCCCGGAGCCTATGAAATTCCGCTGGTGGCCCAAAAGATGGCCCGATCCGGGCGGTATGATGCGATTATCTGTCTCGGGGCGGTGATCCGTGGGGCGACTCCCCATTTTGATTTCGTTGCCAATGAGGCTGCCAAGGGAATTGCCCAGGTCAGTCTGGAAAGCGGTATTCCGGTAATGTTCGGGGTTCTGACCACCGATACCATCGAGCAGGCCATCGAACGGGCCGGCTCCAAGGCTGGAAACAAGGGTTCCGACTGTGCGATAGCAGCCGTTGAGATGATCAACCTGCTGTCCCGGTTCTGATCAATTGCCGATGAGCGTGCCAATTCGCCGCAAGGCCAGGGAGCTGGCCCTGCAGGTTCTTTACCAGTCAGAGACTACCGGCCTTCAGGAAGATGCGGCGCTTCTGTCCGTCCTGGGGAATTTCCAGTCGGATAAAAAGGCTGTTTCATACGCCAGAGTCCTTCTCGAAGGGATTTCCGCAAACCGGGAAGCAATCGATGAACTCATTCAGGGCCAGTCTGAGAACTGGCGCATGGAACGGATGGCCACGGTCGACCGGAATATCCTGCGCATTGCCGTGTATGAACTGAGCGAGAAACCGGACATTCCCGCCTCGGTGGTGATCAACGAGGCGATTGAAGTGGCCGGCCGGTTCAGTTCTGAAGACGCCTTTTCATTTATCAACGGGATTCTTGACGGGGTGATGAAAAAACTGGGCAGGGAAGAGCGACCGGGCAGATGATCTTCTGCCCTTCGGGCGGCCCATTTTGCTCCATAGGTTCCCGGTTTTTTTTGGAGAGTGGTCTCTTTAGCGGAATACGAATACTATGGTCAACGGGAAGAGTCAGCGGGAAAGGCCTGAAATACTGCAGGAACTGGTTTCTGTGCTCGGTATTTTTCTCGCCATTTTTATCCTGATCTGTCTGGCCGGATACTCACTGCCGGATGGCTCCGTTCAAATTCAACCAGTCCTCTGGGGCGGCAAGTTCGGTCATTTCTTCGCCAGGATCATGATGGGTTTTCTCGGTTTCAGCTCGTTCTGGCTGCCGATCCTGATCTTCTCCTTTTCCCTGTTGTTTTTTTCGCCGAACGTTACCTTTCAGCGACTACCCTATATCTGTGCGGGCTGTACCGGTATTCTGATTGCGAGCAGCGGTCTCTTATCTGCGTCCGGCGCCCACACCTTCACCCTCTTCGGGCACCTGTATCCCGCCGGCGGCTATATCGGCAACCTGTTCTATTCATTCCTCGGGGTCTATTTCGGCAAACCCGGGGCGGTTCTCTTCTTTGCCACCGTGCTGATTGTCTCGCTGATGGGCGCGGTCGAGTTTTCACCTTATCTCTGGGCTCTCAACCTGGTTGATGCGGTGAGGCGGCTGGTCATGATCATCCGGGAGAAGAAATCCGCGTTTAGTGAAAAGAGTGACGGGCCGTCAATCCCCAAACCGTTCTCCCGACCGGTGGTTTCCCTGCCTCCCCCTGAGCCTGAGGCAGACCGGGAGTTGGTGATCTCTGTTCCCAATGTCAATCAGTCGGTGCGACTTACCGAAGACGATGATGCTGATTTTGCCACCCTGCCGGTGGCCGCCGGTGCATATAAATTGCCGGGGGTGAATCTTCTCGATAAATCGTCGGTCGGCGACTTTATGGCCGACCGGGAGCATTACCTTGAGGTCAGCCGACGGCTGGAAGCGAAACTCAGTGATTTCGGGGTGTCCGGCAAGGTGTCGGGGATCTCGCCGGGGCCGGTGATTACCACCTATGAATTTGAACCGGCTCCCGGGGTCAAGATCACCAGGGTGGTTTCTCTGGCGGATGATCTGGCTCTTGGCCTGAAAGCGGAAAGTGTGCGAATCGTCGGTTCCATTCCCGGCAAGGCGGCGCTGGGCATCGAGATCCCCAATCCGGAACGGCAGATTGTCTTTGTCCGTGATATTCTGGCCAGCGAGGAGTTTCAGAATGCCGCCTCCAAACTGACCCTGGGGCTCGGGATGGACGTGATCGGCAACCCGGTCATGGCAAATCTTGCCAAGATGCCGCATCTGCTGATTGCCGGGGCCACCGGTGCCGGGAAAAGTGTTGCGGTCAACACCATTATCTGCAGCATGCTGATGAAGGCGACCCCGGAGGATGTCCGTTTCCTGATGGTCGATCCGAAAAGGATCGAACTGTCCTGTTACGAAGGAATCCCGCACCTTCTCCATCCGGTGGTGGTTGATCCCAAACTGGCCAGCCGCGCCCTGCAATGGGCGGTCAAGGAGATGGAGCGGCGATATCAGCTGATGGAGGAAAAGAGGGTCAAGAGCATTCACAGCTATAATGAGGTTACCGAGGAGGGTCGCCTGCCGCTGATCGTGATCATCATCGATGAGCTGGCCGACCTGATGATGGTTTCCTCCCGCGAGGTCGAGGATTCCGTGGCGAGACTCGCCCAGATGGCCAGAGCGGCCGGGATGCATCTGATCCTCGCCACCCAGAGGCCTTCGGTGGACGTGCTCACCGGGCTGATCAAGGCCAATTTCCCGACCCGGATGTCGTTCAAGGTGTCATCCAAGATCGACTCCCGAACCATTCTTGATTCGAGTGGCGCGGAGCACCTGCTCGGCGCCGGCGACATGCTGTTCCTGCCCCCGGGCAGCGCCCGGCTGCAGAGAATTCACGGGGCCTATATCTCCGAGAAGGAGATCGAGAACATCGTCAGCTTTATCAAGAAGCAGCGGGGTGCCTCCTATGAAGAATCGGTGGTCCGGATTGCCGATGAAAGTTCAGGCGATGATGATCTCGCCGATGACGCATTCGATGAAAAATATGACGAGGCCGTGGCCATTGTCTGCGAAACGGGGCAGGCATCCATCTCCATGATCCAGAGACGGTTGCGGGTCGGGTATAACCGGGCCGCCAGAATGATCGAGACCATGGAAAAGGAAGGGGTCGTCGGCCCCGCCGATGGCTCCCGGCCGAGAGAAGTTCTTGCCAGGCAATCATACTGATTCTTCTGGTCACCGGGCAAAAAGTCTGTACACCTCTGGTTTTTTACAGTAAATAGTAGCGGTTCTTATTGTTTGCAGTCCGATTGTGGATCAGTTCTTTTTCTTCTTCAAACAACAATGCCTCCGATCAAAATAGTTTTAAAGACCAAGAAAGGCGAAGTAATCAAAGGGACCACCAGCGATTTTTCTCCGGCCAATTCCACTTTTCATTTTATTCCACTGGGTCTGGAAAAGAGTTCGAAGAGCCTGGAGATTGTTACCAATAACCTGAAAGCCATCTTCTTCGTGAAGGATTTTGACGGACACGCCTATCGGGATGGATACAATCATTCCAAAATCGAGCCAAAGGCGGGAGAAAGACTGGTTACGGTCAAATTCAACGATGGTGAGGTCACAAACGGAATTGTTCGGGGTTTTCATCTGAACCGGCCGGGGTTCTTCATGACCCCGACCGATCCGAAGTCAAATAACGAGCGAATTTACGTTATCCTCTCCGATCTTGATGGACTGGTGATCGACGGCAAGGAACTTCCTGTTAAAGAGATGCGGTTGCTTCGCAATAACTGCCCGGCCTGTAATGCCCCTCTTGAGTTCAACTGGCGCTACTGCCCTTACGACGGGACCAGACTTAAATCTTAGGAGCAGTCCCTGTCCTGGCTTCGAAACTTCTGCATTCTTCCGCTCACCCTGAGCCTGTCCAAGGGTTGGTGTGTCAAGCTGCCGGAGAGTCGGTGTCTGAAATTGAGAGGTATCGGGTTTTCGGTTAAAGTTGTTCCCCTACTTGTCAATCCTTTTTTAATGACTACTTTGTAAATTGCTGTGCAGGTGTGGTAAGTTCCGAATCTTAAGGGGGGAATATTTCAGGTTCACTGATATTCTGTCGAATTCAATTCCGGGAGGTAGAAGAATTGTACCAGCAGTTAACGGCAAAACAGGTTGATATGTCCAAGGTGAGGACCATTGTCTACCATCTTCCCGATGGTCAGGCCATTGCCCTGTCCATTGAGAACATGGAAGAATATATGGATTTCAGCCTTGGCGATATTTGCGATACTTCCGATATCGATGGCGTCGTCCACTATTTTCCAAGGGGTAACGCCTGAGAGAATATCCGGCGCAGAGCGAAAAAAATGATCGGACACGTTTTCATTGAAGACGTGTCCTTTTTTTATCTTATTTTGTAGAGTTGTTTTTAACGGCTGCCGGCCGGAGAATGCCCCCAGGATTTACCACATTCTCAAGTTGGTATTGACCTGGGCCGGTTACGATCGATTCCCATTCCTTGAACCTTGAACCTCGAACACATGATCATTAACCTCAAAAGCGATTCCCATATCCACACCAGCCTGTGCGGTCATGCCTTCGGCACCATGGAGGAATTTGTCCGGGCCGGAATTGCTGCAGGATTGACCGAGATGTTCTTTCTTGAGCATCTGGAGATCGGGATCAACTATTTCGAGAAAACCTGGTTGAGCGAAGAGGATTTCGATGAGTATTTTCGGGAGGGGAGGCGGTTGCGGGAGAAATTCGCAGACCGGATCCGGATCGGGCTGGGTGTGGAGGTCGGGTATAACCCGGACGAGAAGCAGGCGATACTAAACGTTCTCGCCGCCCGGAATTTTGACCGGGTGGCTGTTTCGTACCACTTCATGAAGGCTGGTGACCGCCATTTGAACCTGGTCAGCCGGAAGCATGACAATATCGAAGGTCTGGGTCGGCTCGGGGTCGCAAAAGTTCTGACCGCCTATTTTGAAACTCTACAGGAGGCGATCGGAACAGTCCCGGCCGAGATGGTCTGCCATCTTGATGCGGCCATGCGCTATCATCCGGAAATAAAGCTCGAAGCGAGTCATCATCGGCAGATTGAAAAGATCCTGGATCTGATGGCAAAAAAGGGGGTTGCCCTGGAAGTAAATTTCTCGGGCTGCAGGATGCGGGGGGTGGTTTTCCCCGAGCCCGAAATCATCCGAAAAGCGGTGAAAAAGGGAATCACGCTGCTGGCCGGGTCAGATGCGCACGTTCCGGAACATGTGGGACAATTTATCGGTTTCCCATAGAAAAAAGATGCCTCCAGGGCATCCAAGAGTATTTCGTTCGTTGTCTTTTATCCTGATTCCTTAACTCCCAACTCCTAACTCCTAACTCCCAACTCCTGTCTCCTGACTTCTGACTCCCGGCTTCTGATTTCTTCCTCCCCTTTTACTCTTGAAACATAAATCACAGTAATTTGATGGTCAGGGGCACCGCGTACAGTTTGTTCGAAATTCTCCGGGTGGAACCGAGGTCCCATTCTCCACACTTCGCTTTTCCGCCCAACAGTTCGTTGATCTTTTTCACGACCCCGGCGACATTGATGATCGGGTGCCGTGAGAACACCTCAGGCAGACCGTAGGTGACATTGCAGGCCAGACATTTATCGGGTCTTTCGGAAAGGTTCAGAGAGAATTCCAGGGTGTTGGTCTCCGCGGAGTGGCCGTTGAAACCAAGGGCGATGTCGTAAACCCCTTCGTCAACATCGCCATACAGGGCTTCAAAGAATTCATCGGCCCGCTCGCTCGGAAAGAGTTCTTGCAATATGTCAGCGGTAAATAAGTCGTTGAAATTGATCCCCATGTCTTGCCCCCTCTTCGAAAAAAAAATCCCCCAAAACATTTTTTTTTAACGGGAAACAAACTACACAACTCTCCAAAGAGCGTCAATCCAAATTCAGGAAACATATTCATTATCTTGTTATTTTCGTTAGGTATTTCCAGCTCATCCGTGAGTCCGGGAAGGTGTTGAGTATCAGTATTTTTCACGTAATTTGTAGGGATATTCCTACACAATACGTGGAGTGTCCCCGTATTGACAAAACAAAATACAAATGATAGGTAGGCAATTCAGCGGAAAAGTTAGGTGCTACAATGTGGTGTCTGGCGTGGCGGATGGTGTGGTTCCTGTTCGGTGAATGTATTTCTTCTAATAATTTCAAGTTGTTATCTCAAAATTTTTGGGAGTGTGCTGCAATACATATTAAATGCGTCCGGGTGGATTTGTTTTTCGGACATTTTTTTGGCTCAATCGGGCCTGTCAGGGTGTCGTCCTCATGATGAAGAAAAAACACATGCAGAGAGTTATGAATAAAACAATCCTGTTTCTCGCAATCATCGTTGCGCATGGTATTCATACCGGTCAGGCAAATGCGTACTTTCTGGACTCCCCGCACAATGAGTCAAACGGAATCGAGTGTTATCATTGCCATACCAATCCGGCAATGGACTGGCCCGGCCTGGTGGATCCTGCCGATCCCACCAATCCGGACAAGACAAGCTATAACGCCGTTTGTAATAATTGCCATGGGACGCCAGCGGAAATTAACAATTTTCCCTCCCGGTATCTTGCGGCGCCGGAAGCGAAACTTCATGCAAGCTCTACAACCTCAGAGTCGCATGGTATCTGGTCAACCCAGTGTGTTGACTGTCATGACCCTCATTTCCAAGGGCAACTGGATTTTGAATCTGTAGATTCCGGCAAGCTCTATGTGGGCATGGGTGTATTTGTTTCCCAGTCGACCCCGTCAGGCAGCAACACGACAATTTCAATATATCTTTTTACTGGAAACCCAGGGTTTACGGATTTAGCTCTCTGGAATGCCAAGGGAGGTGAGACCGGCAGCCCGAATGTTGATAAAACACAAGCTGCTGACGGAACCCGTGGTCTCCTGGTGGTCCCGAACATTGCCAATCCCACGGAGACCTTCGAGGTTATCGATGTCACCGACAATGTCATGACGGTCAAAGGATCTATGACCGGCGACCTGTTGGGCAACGTCTGGGGCGTTATCTACGGTCAGTCGATCCGGTCCTTCATGCCTGATGCCCACGGCAACGGCTATCGTGATCTCAAATTCTTCAACCCGACCCCCTTCCCAAACACCTACGGTGGCCCGGTTGATAATACTCCGGGAGCGACCATCCCGCTTGGCCTCTGCCAGATCTGTCACAACACCACCAATAACTGGAATACAGACGGCACCGGCAATACCCATCATGCTACCGAGAACTGCTTCACCTGCCATACCTCTGCAGGCGGTTTTTCGGTTCCCGATCCATGCCCATCGGAGTACTTCCCGCCGATTTCTCCATCATCTACAGTATTTTCCGACAACCGGGTGTCAATCTCCTGGACCGATGCGATGGTTGGGGAGAATGGCTACCGGGTTGAACGAAAAGCCGAGAGTTGTATAGCAAACAGTGTAGGTTTCGAGCATCTCGTTACCCGATACGGGCATGATGATTTTGCTGCCGGCAATGATCAGTACGCCTGGATCCAGGGGGTCAGTGTGATGGACCCCGATCAGTCAAAAATAATAGTTCCGCCAGATTCTACGCCGGCTTACGCTTCCGACTCCACCACCATGAATAGTGGTTCCGCTGAAATCACCTGGGAAAACGGTGCTGTCAAAATGCATACCATTGCCAATTACAAGAACGATACAGGCTGGAACAACGCGTATCTTGATATGGCAAAACCAGCGGAAGTTCTGGGAGACGGTGATTTCGACATCCAGGTGGACTTTGAATTGCCGAGCGGCACCATTGACCCTGCCCCGACCCAGCCGGTGTTTTACGCCCGGCTCTGGGTAGAATTCCCGACCACCGGAGGCTTCAATCGGGTTCTTGTGAATCGTATGGATGGAATGTACAGGGGAGTAACCTGGATAAACGGGGCCTCTGAAGTGGTCGATTTTCCGATCACCGAAACCCCCGGCATCCCTGCTTCCGGGAAATTGAGAGTCGTTCGTAATGAGAGCAGGTTGTCCGCATATTTCTGGGATGGCAGCGCCTGGCACCTGCTTGTCGAGAGCACCATGACCCTGAGTTCTGATCTTGCGCCGACCTGGGTCCGATTGGCCCATTACGCGCGACGTAATGAGCCGGCCGGGCAGGAGATCACGACGGTTTTTGATAATTTCAGGATCATTACCCCTGAATCTTCCGTACTGAAGATTTACGATACCGGGCTTGCTACCGGAACCGATTACTGCTACCGGGTTTATCCGTTCAAGAATGATACTTGCAACGAATGGGCAAATCATGGCCTAAACATCGACCTGCAAACACTCCCCGCTTGTCCGGACAGCGACAGTGACGGTGTCTGCGATTCTCTTGATAACTGCCCGACGGTTGTCAATTCCTATCAGACCAATAGCGACGCAGATGGTTTGGGCGATGCCTGTGACAACTGTCCCGCAGTCGACAACCTCGACCAGGCTGATGCCAATTGTGACGGAATTGGGGATGCATGCAGCGCTTCAATGACATCTGCGCCGACAGATTTATCAGCCACAGTCCTTCCCGGCAGCAGTGTATCGATCTCCTGGACCGACGCGATGGTCGGAGAGGATGGATACCGGGTTGAGCGAAAAGACGGGACCTGTGCGTCAAGTAATCCATATATCGATGTTGATGAAATTTCCTATGTCTATGATGATTTTGCCACAACCATCGATCAATCCACCTGGGACCAGCTTCTCGGGGTTGGCGGGGTCTGGAATACATTCCCTCTGCCGGCAACGTATACCGTACCCAGTGGCTCTGCCGAGATTACCTGGGAAAACGGGGCGGTCAAACTCCATTCCGTCGCCACTCCTGTGTTGGATGGACAATTCAGCGAAGCACACCTTCAGGCGGACGATCCCGCAGGGCTTCTGGGAACCGGTAATTTTGACATCCAGGTCGAGTACTCTCTGCCCGGAAACAATGTTGTTACCGATGGGCAATATGCAGTATACGCCCGTCTCTGGGTCGCATTTCCGAATACCGCAGGAGGATACGACCAGATTATTGTGGATCGGCAGACCAGCGGTTATTTGGTTTATGTCCAGATCAACGGGGTCACGGAATCCAAGTATCAGGCAACAACCGATCTCTCCGGAACTTTGCGGATCGTTCGCAATAACAGAAAATTATCCGGCTATGTCCGGAATGGCAACGGGTGGGGTCTCTTTTATGAGCACAGCCAGCCTCTGGCTGGTGATGTCGCTCCCGCCCATCTCAGATTTTCGCATCACGCCTATCGTAACGATCCGAACGGGCAGGAAATCACGACCCTGTTTGATAATTTCAGGATCAACCCGGCAGAGTCGCTGTCTTCGGAGGTGATCGACAACCATAATCTTATGGAAGACACCGATTACTGTTACCGGGTCTATCCGTTCACATATGATACCTGTACCGCCATGGAGAATCTCAGCTCCGAGGTTGATCTGAGAACTCCCTGTTTCGCCGACAGTGACAACGACGGGGTCTGCGATTCTGTCGACAACTGTCCGAACGTTGCCAACCCCGGCCAGGAGACTGCAGACGGTGATGGTGACGGGGTGCCGGACGTCTGCGATAATGCTCCGAATGTCGCCAACCCCGGTCAGGAAGATTACGACGGTGATGGCGTAGGCGATGTCTCCGACAACTCGCCGTATGTTTTTAACCCCGGCCAGGAAGACGGAGACCTTGATGGTGTGGGTGATGTTTCCGACAACTGCCCGCTGGTTGCCAATGGCCCTGCCGAAGAATCTTTAATCGGAGTCGGCAATCAGGCAGATGAAGATTGTGACGGGTCTGGGGATGCATGCAGTGGCGAACCCGTATACTTCCCGCCGACATTTCTTTCCTCAACCGATATTACCGATACCACGGCAACGATCTCCTGGACCGATGCGATGACCGGAGAGAGCGGCTACCGGGTGGAAAGAAAAGTGGGGGTCTGTTCTCCGGACAGTTCCGATTTCGAACTGGTTCAAACAATTTTCGAGCAGGATGATTTTTCCAATGGTATTGATCCGTCGGTCTGGATCCAGGGGGTCAAGGTGTTGGATGCCACGAAAAAGATCCCGACCGACCCTCTGCCGGCAAAGGTTTCCGACGAAGATGGCTCCAACAGTGGTTCCGCCGAGATCACCTGGGAGAATGGTGCGGTCAGGTTTCATACCGTTGCCAATGATGTTGGTGATACAGGTTATAACTTCGCATACCTTGATGCGAAGGATCCCGCTGGACTTCTGGGTACCGGTGATTTTGACATCCGGATAGATTACTCAGTACCCGACGTAATTCCCAATCCAAACCAATATCTGGTTTACGCCCGTCTCCACGTACAATTCCCGGCAACCACTGGAGGTGGAAACCAAATATGGGTGGAGCGGGTGAACGGAGCCTATGTAACAGCGATTTATATCGACGGAGAAGTGCAATACGGCACCCTGCCGACCACCGAACTCTCCGGAACCCTGAGAATCGTCCGGAATGGCGGGATGTTGTCCGGATACGTTGAGAACAGCAGCGGGTCTTATCTCCTTCGCCAGCACATCGCAGAACTCACTGCTGCTTCTCCGAATCTGATCAGAGCGGCTCATTACGCCAGGCGTAATGATTCGGCCGGACAGGAGATAGAGGTTGAATTTGATAATTTCAGGATCAATTCCAATATGTCGGCCGAAAAGGAGTTCACCGACACCACACTCGCTCCCGGAACTGAATACTGTTACCGGGTCTACCCGTTCAAAACCGGCACCTGTAACTGGGCGAACCACAGTGCGGAACCCGTCGATCTGGTAACGTTACCAAATTTCCCGCCGGTGGCATATTCACAATCAATCCGTGCTATGCAGGATACAGCGCTCCAAATAATCCTTACCGGCTCTGATCCGGATTCCGATCCGTTTACCTTTGAAATTATCACCGGTCCCGAACACGGTACTCTTTCCGGCACACCACCCGATCTTACTTACCAGCCGAATCCCGGCTTTACCGGCATCGATATATTCTACTTCAAGGTCAATGACCCATATGTCGGTTCATCCGTGGTCCCGGTCGCGATCCTTGTCGATACCGAAGGCGATCCCAACTGTACGGCGAATGCTCTGGTTCTCGCTAACCAAGAGGTCCTGGCAAACGAAAAGGTCCATATCCTGGCCAAAAATTCAATGGTCGTCGGCCCCAATTATGTGGTCGGGTCAGGCGGCCGGGTGACCCTTGGTGCGCCGAAAGTAACCCTCATGCCGGGTTTCAGCGCACAAGAGGGCAGTAATGTCAGGATCACCTCCGACAGCAATTACGCTCCCATCGCCTTTGAAGATAATATCTTTGTCACCGAGGGCGAAAATGTAACTTTTGATGTTCTGCAGAACGACGATGAACTGGATTGCGATCCGATGACCGCAGTGCTAAAGAGTAAGCCGGACCACGGCATTCTCAGAGATCTCAATGGAGTCGAGATCAATATCGGCGATGAATTCACCACCTTTATCTATACTCATGACAGCAGCGAAACAACCCATGATCGTTTTGTTTACTCTGCCAAGGACAATAAAGGAGAGGCGTCGGAACCGATCACCGCTTTCATCACCATCACTCCGGCAAATGATCCGCCGCTGGCCAATAACGATTACCTGACCATCGATATCAATACCTCCAAAACGATCTCCGTTCTCGGTAATGATATCGATACCGATTACGGTGATGTCCTGACCATCACCTCAGTGAGTGCCGCGGGCAGTGGGGTTCAGCCGGTCAACAACGGAACCTCGATCACTTATACCCCGAATTACAATTTCCAGGGTGAGGACATTTTTACCTACACCATCGAAGATTCCGCCGGCCAGAGTTCCACCGCCACCGTAACGGTCAAGGTTTTAGATGCTCCCCAGTGCCTCCCCGACAGCCCACTCGTTCTTCATGACCAGGCGATCTCCGGCGATGGGGTTCCCGCCACCCTTGAAGTGGATATCACCTATCGAAAAGCTATTGAAGTCGGTCCTGCCTATACGGTCACTCCGAGCGCATCGATCAGGCTGAATTCCAATAGGATTTCCTTGAAGCCTGGATTCAGCGCCAGGGAGGGAAGCACGGTGAGCCTTGTCGCCTCGCCATGGGCGGACCTGAACGCCCAGCCCGTGGCCGAAGACGATTACTACACTGTCAATGAGGGTGAGGCCCTTACCGCCGATGTGACATTAAACGACCGGGATCTGGAATGCGATCCGCTGACCGCAGTGCTGGTGAGTCAGCCAAGTCACGGCACTCTCCAGGATCTCAACGGGGGCATCAATATCGGCGGCATTTTCACCAGCTTCACCTATCAGCATGACGGCAGCGAAACAACCCGCGACTCTTTCACCTATCAGGCGAAAGATGCGGAGCTGTCCGGGGTCGTAACGGTCTACATTACCGTAAATCCGGTGAACGACCCGCCGGTGGTGAACGACGATATCTACTATATTTATTCCTACAACCCCAAGGTCCTCGATGTCCTCGCCAATGACTACGACGCTGATCCGGGAGATGTCCTGAGGATCATTGATGTCTCGCAGCCCGGGAACGGCAATGGAGGATCAACGATTTTCACCGACACTATCGTCACCTACACACCACCGGACGGTTTGATCGGGATGGAGAGTTTTACTTACACGGTAGAGGATGCGGGCGGTGTGCGCGCCACCGTAACGGTTTATATCGGCAACACCCCGCCGGTGGCCTTTTCGCAGAGTGTCGAGACCGATGAGTTCCAGCCGATCCAGATCGTCCTGACCGGTGAGGATTACGATCATGATCAGCTGACCTTTGAGCTGACCAGTTATCCGGAGCGTGGGAAAATAGAGCAGTCAGGGCCGTTTATCACCTATTCACCGAAGGTTGTGCCGAGTGGCGAGGTGAGCTTTACCTTTACGGTCAATGACGGGATGTATACCTATCCTTCTCCTCCGGCTCAGGGGGTTGAGGTAAAGGTTACCGTCAATCCTGTTCCGAAGAAATGGACTGATGTCTACGAGCATGACGACTTGGGCAGAATTAAAAGTAAATCGTTAACCATCGGTCCGGCCAATTAACGGATACTGGAAGGATATTTAAAATGATACGTATGTCTCAGCATAGAAATGGGAAGGAGTTCTCAATGCGAATTAGGACCATAATAACGATATTCTCACTTTTTTTGTTCGTAGGTGTTTTTGATGGGCAGAGACAGTCGTTAGCTGCATCACCGATAAGTCGAACTGGAGATGGGACAACAATTACAAGAGCGAAAACTCCCGCTGGAACTTGTCTCGCTGCGGACAAACTTAGCTGGGCTTCTGTCCCGATCTCAATTTCTAATCCAGGAGGGGCTCCTGTTGATGCAACTGTTGAGACTATTGAGGTTTATGCGGATTTGTGGTTTGCGTCTAAATCAATGGAGCCGATAATAAAGATAGCTAACTCGTTGGATGGACAGGAGTTGGATCAGCAAGTAACAATCTACAATCAAAAAGTCACACCTAAAATCGGAGATGTGGGCTGGTGGTGGAAAGATCCAGAGTACTTGGGGGATTTTTTCACTATACGTGCGGATCAACCGCAAGTTATTACTCAATTTTCCGGGCAGCCTGTAAATCAAGTTTGGGAATTTCGAGTTGCTAATCAATGTAACCCTGTTTCAGGTGGTGATACATCGTGGAGCTATTCCTGGGGTATCAACATAAATTATGTGAGAAATGCTCCATCTACACCGACAGGGCTTATTGCCACAACCGGACCAGCTAGCAATGAGATAAGCCTCGTATGGAACCCAAGCACAGGTCGCGATACTGTCACTGGCTATAATATCTATTACAGGGAAAAAGATACCGGGTCTTTCACAAAGGTAAATTCTAATAATGTTATGTTTCAAACTGCGACTTCTGCAATCGTTTCAGGGCTTGAATATGACACCTATTATGATTTTAAGGTGACGGCCCATTATAGTGACGGTTACCAAAGTGGGTATTCAGATCCTGCTATGGCTTATTCCGGTGCGGTACCTGATCAGGATGTTATTGAAGAGACTCTTCAGGGTGATGACACGACAGATACTTTAGGTTTCTGTCAAGATCCCAGTCTGGTTGGCAATCCAATCAAGATCACCAATGGCAACAAGTTTGAAAGTCATCAGGACCTTCGGTTTATCACTCCAAACAAAAAAGGCTTCACCTTCAGTCGTTATTACAACAGCCGTTCCGAGCAGGAAGGATCATTGGGATATGGATGGACCCATAACTACTCAATCTCAATTGAACCTTATAATCTCAATGGTGTTGATCTCCGAAAGATTATTGATCCAACTGGGCGGAGTATTTTCTTTGAGAAAGAGAAGGGAAGTACAATCTTGTGGACCGGTGCTTTCGGTGAAAAAACTCATGTTAAGGAAGAAAGTGGTGGTCTCACCTGGTACTGGCCTGATGGATCAAGATATCATTTTGCGAGTACAGGGGAGTTGCTTTGGATTGAGGATGCGGTCGGTAACCTGCAGACTTTGAACTATGTTGGAGGTAACCTTGAAAGCGTAACTGATGTTGCCAGCGACCGAACGGTGTCTTTCATCTATATAGGCAACCGGCTGGACCATATTTCCGGTCCGGAAACCGAGAATGTCCCGACGGGTGTCTGGGTAACCTATGGCTATACCAATGACAACCTCACCTCAGTGACCTATGCGGATGGTTCCGGTTTCAATTATGAATATACCGATGCCGATCCACATAACCTCACGGCCAAAAAAGACAAGCTGAACCATGTCCTGGCCACCTGGGGATATAACGGCGATGATCGTGCAGTCAGCAGTGCCACCCGCGACGGCAAGGGGGTGATCATTGATTATAATGAATACAATTTTGCCGATGCATCAGGGCTTATCAGAGTTACAGATGCATATGATGTCACCAGAACCTATACAATCAGTGAGGAAGGTGGCTTCTTCCCGAGAGTCTCTCATATCGATGGAACTGCCTGCGAGTCATGTTCAGGCAATGTTCCTGTTCATTATGAGTACGACGAAGATATGAATATCACTGAAAAGTGGTATCTGAACGGCAAGAAGGACATCTATTCAGGCTTCAATGCCTGGGGAAGTCCCGGGCAGGTGGAGTTGAATGTCGTTGGTGGCGCGGCGGAACGTACAATCCATTACCAATACCATCCGAACATCAATGAAGTCACCCGTAAATGGGAAACCAGTGTCATTCCCGGCGCCGGAATCAAGGAAACAATTTACAATTTCAACCATCCGACAACAGGAGCACTCACCAACCTGGTCTATAAGATCACCGAAAAAGGCTACACCAGAGATGTGAACGGCAATATTGTAGCCCATGAAGAACGGATCACCGTCTTCACCTACGATGAGGATGCAAACGGTAAGGGATTGGTGAAAACTATCGACGGCCCCCTGCCGGATACCGCAGACACCACGATCTACACTTATAATCCGGTTACCGGCGACCTGCTCAGTATTGACCATCCACTTCCGGTGGGAGCACAGACCCAGTTCCCGCAGGCCGGGTATGATCTGGCCGGTAACCCGCGCACAATGATCGATATCAACGGCCAGTCCACCACCTACACCTATGACGGTCGCAACCGGCTCCTCACCACTGCTATCAACGGAATTTCAACTGCCCGCAGCTTCAATACCGCAGGCGATCTTCACACCGAAACCGACAGCGGCGGCCGGGTCCTCACCTACAGCTACGACCCGACTTACGGCAGGCTTGAAAAGATCACCGATATGGAGGGCAATTACCTCTCCTACAGTTACGATGCCAAAGGTAACCGCACCATCGATTCCGCCTATGATAAAGACGATCTGATGACCCGCTGGCAGAGGTTTGAATACCAGAGTCCCGGTAAACTCTGGAAGATCATCAACCATAACGATGAGGCGATTGAAAAGGTAACCAGGTTCGATTACGACTACCTGGCCAATACCAAAACGGTGACCGATGCCCGGAACAGGGTTACAGACTATTATTACGATCACTTCGACCGTATGGCCCGAATCAACCAGCATACCCAAACCGGCGATGTGCTTACCGATTACACCTACGACATCCAGGGGAATCCCTATGATGTCACCGACGGTGTCAACAAGGTAACTATCTATGAACACGATGATCTGGGCCGTGTCCTGTCCGTCGATTCTCCCGATTCCGGCAAGACCACCTACACCTATGACATGGCCAACAACACGAAAACCGTCAAATACCCCGGTTCTGTGCCAATTGTCGTCACCTATACCTACGACGCCATTTACAGGCTTACCGGTATCGTATTTGACAATCCGGCGGAGAATATCTCTTTCACCTATGATCTTGGGCTTAACGGCAAGGGGCGCCTTACCTCGGTCATCGACTCCTCCGGCACCACCGTCTACACCTATAATGACCTCGGCCAACTGGATCTGGAAGAGAGAACCAATACCGGCATCCCCATAGCCGGTGTCGATTACCAGTATGACCCGGTCAGTTACGATCTTTCCGGTATCGTCTACCCGAGCGGGATGAACGTTACCTACGGGCGGGATATCAATGGCCGAGTCTCTTCAATCTCCGCCGGTGGTTCGCCGGTGCTCCAGAACATCACCTTCATGCCGTTCGGCCCGGTGGAAGATTACGAGATCGGTCCTGCTGATCCCGCTATCCTCAAAGTCGACCGGACTTTTAACGACAGATATCAGTTGCGAGGGATCACTGCCGGAAGCGTTCTTGATTACCAGTATGAATACTATGATGACACCAGCGTCCGGAAGATCACCGGCAAGCCGACTCCGACCACCATCAACCTCGGTGCAACAGACACCTATCTGCTTTCCGCTACCGGCAAGATAGAGAAAAGCGAAGGCTTCGGCAGCCAGGATGGCGGCTATCAGGGTATCATCGACGATATTGACTTTATCTTCACCTATACCGACGACAACCGGCTGGAGACGGCTTCTAAAACGGTCAAAAAATGGGAGAACCTGTTAGAAGATCAGGTCGTCCAAGCCCAGTATGAATATGATGCCTCCGGCAGAAGGGTGACCAAAACTGTCGATGGGGTGACCACCGTTTTCCATTACGATATGTTCAATAACCTGATCGCTGAAACCGATAGCGTTGGCACTCCGCTCCGGGATTATATCTATCTCGGCAGCGAGCCGGTGGCGATGATTGTTTATGGTGGTTTGCAGGCCGGAACTTACTATTTTATTAACGATCATCTCGGGACCCCGCAGCAGTTGGTGAACGGGGCGGGAGAGGTTGTCTGGGCGGCGGCCTATCTGCCGTTTGGTGAGGCGCAGGTTTATAATGAGGGTGTGGTGAATAATTTGCGGTTTCCCGGCCAATATTACGATGCTGAAACGGGACTGCATTATAATTGGAATCGGTATTATGATCCCAAGACTGGGCGGTATATAACGGCTGATCCGATTGGGTTGGAAGGTGGGATTAATTTGTATGGCTACGTCGGTGGGAATCCGATGAATGCAGTGGATCCGATGGGGTTGCTTTTTGGTGACCGCATTAATGCAGAAGCCATTATGGGCCTCAATGGAACTGTAAAGTTTAGTTTTGGGGGTATTAAAGCGACAGCCAAGGCAGACTTCGGTTCCTCTCACTATCCTTTGGGTGGAGAGGAGTATGTTTCTCAGGGAGGAAAATTGTCATTAAAACCTGGTCCAATAACTATTGGGATTGGAGCAGAGCGAAAAAGCGCTGGACATCCATATCCATCAAAACGTGATTTCTTTAATAGGCCAATACCTGGCACTGGTAATTCTGTGCAAGATATTTTGGATGGTAAAAGTTGGGATTTATTACTTGGTATAAAAAAAGGTAATTGGGCTCTTACAAAAGTCAGTCTTGAGCTTGTACTTCTCTTAGGAGTAAAACTTGAAATTGACTTTAGTAAAGATTTGGAAAATCTATTGGGTTGGTTGGAAGACAATGTTCCCCCACCTTGTGAAGATTAACGCTTTATATGAAGAATTTTCATGGATAAAATCAAAAAATTTTTTTCCAGCTCTCCAACTTGGGTCGTTTTTTGCGCGATGATTTTCCCATTGATAATTGGGGAGTTAATACCATTTGGGACTTCATTATTTTTCTGCATAATGTTTGGTTGGATTTTTCTTTTAGGGATTGTCCTTCAAAATAAGGTCGAGGCTTTCTTGAAAAAATCTACAACGTTATTGAAAATCTGTTTCTCACTGAGTGTGATATATATCATTTTTCTTGAAACTGTTTGGGAATTTAATCCCCCTTCATATTTTCTGGTTTTTCACATGGTTGTAATGTTTTGTATTGTTTATCAGGTTTATTTTGTTGCCAGGTCTTTGGTTGTTGCTGAGGCGAGACAGTTATTAGACTTTGATCGTTATATTGGCACAATGTTACTAATTTGGTTTTTCCCTATTGGAATTTGGTTTGTACATCCAAGAATTCGCAATGTTTTACAATAATTACACATCGTCGGCCCGGCTGGGGACAAAACGGAACGAAACCGGGACAGCAGCGTAGGTTGGGTTGGCAAACCCAACAATAATGGGGGCTGATCAACACGTAATTGCCAATGAAACTGATTACGAACAATAAAACGAAATGTTTGGATTGTTTGATGTCGAATAAATTGAATTGGTTGCATGCGAAAAACTTTGTTTTTGTCGGGTTGGATAACCCGACCTACGCAATAATCGGTTTGGGGTGATTGGGAATTGCTTTGATTTGTCGGGTTACGCTTCGCTTCAACCCGACCTACGTTTGTGGGTAATGATGATCGATGAATTATCGGCGGGCGCGGGTTGGGGGCGGGACCTATTTTTTCACCGTGGTGACGTTTAAACGGCAACCGATTTTATGTGAAACCGATTCGGTGCAACTTGTAAAAAACGTCTTTCGGCATGTGATGGAAAAACATCCGTTTACTGTGGATGCGATGGTTCTTCTGCCGGATCATATGCATTGCATGTGGACATTGCCCAACGATGACCACGATTTCTCCACCCGCTGGCGACTGATTAAAGCTGAGTTGAGCAGCTTGCCTGCTCGTACGAAACTTATACCCGAAGGGTGAAAAGCCGGTTTACAAGACAATTTAACGGATCGAAATTAACCCCGTCAAAAGCAAGGAGCAACAAGAAAGAACAAACCGTCTGGCAGCGCCGGTTCTGGGAACACCTGATCCGCGATGAAAACGATTACAAAAAGCATGTTGAATACATCCATTACAACCCGGTGAAACATGGCTATGTAACGGCGCCGAAAGATTGGCCCAATTCAACCTTTCACCGCTTTGTAAAAGAAGGTTTATACCCCAAAGATTGGGGAGCAGCAGAAAAGTTAATATTTGAAAACACCAATTGGGAATAAACAATAAAATATTGGGTTAATCCACGTATCCCTGCGTAGGTTGGGTTGAAGAATGTAACCCAACGATGGTTTTGGGTTCAAAAACCCAACAAAGAAATATTCAAAAGAATTGGAGATCACAAATTGTGATGTTCGGTGGTGATATAAATGGGCGCCCTGATCCCGATCGAAAACATCACCGGCAAGATCTACTTCCTGAGAGGGAAGAAGGTGATGCTGGATAAGGACCTCGCAGAACTGTACGGGGTTGAGGTGAGAACCCTCAAACAGGCTGTTCGAAGAAACATTGAGCGGTTCCCTGAAGACTTTATGTTTGAACTCACCAAAGATGAGTTCGAATCTCTAAGATCACAATTTGTGATCTTAGAAGGTAAGGGAAAATATTCCAAATATCTCCCATTTGCCTTTACCGAACAGGGAGTTGCCATGCTCTCCAGTGTTTTACGAAGCGAACGGGCAATACAGGTCAACATCGAGATCATGCGGGCGTTTACCAAACTCCGTGAAATGCTTGCCGGGCATAAGGAACTGAAAAAGAAACTTGAAGAGATGGAATCGAAGTACGACAAACAGTTCGGAATTGTGTTCGAGGCGATCCGGCAATTGCTTGAAGCAGATAGTAAACCAAAAAGAAAGATCGGATTTTAATAATAATTTCAGTTGGTTGCGTTTTAATGTCACAAATTGTGACCTTAAGTTGAGAAGTAACAAATAAACATCAGGAGTATTGGTGCTATGAAAAAAACAACTCTCATTATATCGATGTTGCTGATGGCATGGTGCCTGTCAAACACAGCACACGCCGTCACTGACGAGGTCGAATACGTCTACGACGACCTGAACCGGATCAGCAAAGTCATCTATGGTGACCCGGCACTGGCAAAAGCGGAAATCAACTATCAGCACGATATGGTCAACAACCGACTGGTCGAATACGCCGACACCGACGGCGACGGCGCCCCCGACGACGTTGATCCCGACCTGAATTAAATAAACGGAGCCAAACCCGGTCAGGGAGCAGATCTCTATATCTGTCTTCCGGATAAAAAAAATAAAAAATAAAATTCAATAGCAACAAACACCAAGGAGAAAAAGATGAAAAATAAAGTAATGATAACCCTTGCCACCGCCTTGATGATCTTCGGCCTAGTTTCCATCACCCACGCCGCCACTTTCGACGTAACAGTTGACGGCGCTGTCCTCACCGGCACCGAAGGCATAAAAAACGACCAGGGCCACCTGATCACCGTCCCCACCGGCGCAATTATCATGTGGTCCAATACTCAAGGCCCCATCCCTGTTGGCTGGGGCCTATGTGATGGTAGTACATACGGCACCATCACGACCCCAAATCTGGTAGATAAGTTCATACTCGGTGGAAAAGATGGAACGACTCGCCCCGTAGATTCAGAAGGCGGTAGCCATTATTTGCCTGATCACATTCATACAGGTGCTACAAACACTAATGGATCACACTTTCATACGTCAGGGGAAATGGGAGTTCCTAATGGAGTTGGCCAAGTAGAAGGGGATCCTCGATGGAAACTGGCCGCCGCTGGGACCACTGGAGATGGACCCCATTCGCATAATGTTACTGTTGGTTATGGATCAGCTCCGGCATCTACATCAATTATCCCAAAATACTACGCACTTGCTTACATCATGAAACTGTAAGCGATTTAAGTGTCTGAATGTAGCAAACCAAAGATGTTTCAATAATTGTGTATACGGGGTGGTTGATCTTGTGATTAACCACCTTTTTTTATCTCAAAAACTACTAACGAAACAATGGAGGAATAAATGGAGCAATCAACCAATAAAAGATAGGAAAGTTAAAGGGTATATTGGGGGAAGCATGAGGTCAGTCTTATAGCATTATATGCGCGAGAAAGCCCCTAGTGAAAAGATTTTCGGGAGCAGGAGTTTGTTTTTCTCCCCGTGCGAACGGAAAATAAAATCAACCAATTCATTATCTATATCAAACACGTGAAGGAGAAAAAGATGAAAAAAACAACTATTACAATCCTTGCCGTAATCCTGCTGATATTCGGAATTGCTGGAATTACAACTGCCGCCCAAATTGATGTAACAGTTGACGGGATCACCGTCACCGGCACCGAAGAAATAAGAAATGCCACCACCGGCAATTATCTCACCGTCCCGCCAGGTGTAATTGTCATGTGGTCCGGCACAACAGTGCCCGGCGGCTGGGCTTTGTGTGATGGCAGCGTTCATGGCTCTGTTACAACACCGAATTTGGTTGACCGCTTCATCCTCGGGGCTGATGGAACCACTGTTGCAATTGGGGCTGGTAATGCTACAGGTTCAACAGATAATACCAACCTGAACGAGACTCAGATACCATCACATACACATACTTATAAAAATTTAACAACTAGCGTTGGGAGTAGTGCAGGCTTTTGGGTACATGAAGCTCAAACTGGTACTTTGGGGGGTGTCCAGCCTACCGGAGCAGATGCAGGTGCCAACCATACTACGGACGGTGGATCTGGTGGAGGTCAAGGACACGATCATTTGATCACAAACAACAAGATAAAACACTACGCACTTGCTTACATCATGAAACTGTAAGCGATTTAAGTGTCTGAATGTAGAAAACTATAGATGTTTCAATAATTGTGAATATGGGGTGGTTGGTCTTGTGATCAACCACCTTTTTTTATCTCAAAAACCATTAACGAAACAATGGAGGGAGTAATGGAAAAATCAATCACTAAAAAGGAGGAAAGTATGAAGAGTATATTGGGGAAAGCATGGGGTCGCTCCTATAGCATTATATGCGCGAGAAAGCTCCCAATGAAAAGTTTTCCGGGGGCAGGATTGTATTTTGCTCCCTGTGCGAACGGAAAAATAAAATCAACCAATTCGTTGTCTATATCAAACACATGAAGGAGAAAAAGATGAAAAAAACAACTATTACAATAATTGCCGCATTGCTGCTGACATTCGGACTTTCTGGAAATACAACTGCCGCCCAAATTGATGTAACAGTTGACGGGATCACTGTAAGCGGCACCGAAGAAATAAGAAATGCCACCACCGGCAATTATCTCACCGTCCCGCCAGATGTAATTGTCATGTGGTCCGGCACAACAGTTCCCGGCGGCTGGGCCCTCTGTGATGGCAGCGTCCACGGTTCGGTCACTACCCCAAACCTCGTCGACCGTTTTATCTTGGGTGCCATTCTTTCAACCGTCGGAGATGATCCAAGAAACCCCCAAGGATCTAGTACGACTGTGGGGCACACATTGGGTCTTACCGAGATGCCAAACCATAGTCATACAAGTACATATGTTGGAGGAGGAGCGCCGAGGATGTTTGATGATGGTGCAGACGGTTATGCAGATATGTCAAATATACCTAATCAAACAGGATATACAGGAGGTAATACTAATTTAGAAACGGATCCTCATAGTCATATGATTGATAACTATAAACCGAAGTATTACGCTCTTGCCTACATTAAAAGAGGGGTCAAATCTTCCTTTGACTTATGGTGATGGTGTGGTAAAGGAGATACATGTCAAGACCGCTTAGAATAGAATATCCCGGAGCCTGGTATCATGTAATGAACCGTGGCAGAAGAAAGGAGAACGGAAAACCGGGACAAATCTATTTTTCTCTTCAAAACGGGAGACAGGCCAGGAAAACGGATAGATTTATTTTTCAGTTTGGTATGAGTTAAATCCACGTTTTTCGTGAATTGACTTCCGTTGTTCCTAGGCTAGAATGTCTGCGGATGAGGCTTTGGGAGCATTTGATGAAACGATGAATATTCCGGTTGAACTTCGGGATATCGAAATTAAGAATGCACTGCAAATAGCCTGTCGGGAAAAGATTTATGCGTACGATGCCTATTTTCTTGAGTGTGCCTTGTTGTTGAGATGCCCGCTTCTCAGTTTGGATGGGAGGATGCAGGATATCGCAGCATCGTTGGGCATAAAAACTATCGAGGTGCAGAGATGAAAGCGTATACCTATTCAGAGGCTCGGAAGCGGTTTTCCAAGGTGCTGGATTCTGCCAAAAAGGAAGAGGTTCTTATCAAAAGAAGAGGCGGCGAGGTTTTTCCCCTTGTTTTGAAGAAGAGTTCATGAAGGGGTCAAGTCCGCTTTTGACCTTTGTGGTTAAGTTTGATAAGTTGAAAATATGTCCAGACCATTACGAATAGAATATCCAGGCGCCTGGTACCATGTGATGAACCGAGGCAGGCGGAGCGAAGAGATTTTTATTGACGCTGCGGATCGTGAAGCATTTATCAAGGTTTTGCAGGAATCCTCAGAGCTATGGAATTTCAGAGTGTCGGCCTATTGTCTTATGTCGAATCACTACCATCTTTTAATCCAGACACCGGAGGGGAATCTCTCTCGTGGTATGCGGCACATAAACGGAGTTTATACTCAACGCTTCAACCGTCGCCACAAGAAAGAAGGGCAGTTGTTTCGCGGTCGCTATAAAGCAGTTCTTGTTGAGGCCGATAGCCATATTCTGGAGGTTATGCGATACATTCACAGAAATCCTCTCCGGGCAGGTTTGGTCAAGTCCCTCAAGGATTATCGTTGGAGTAGCCATGATGGTTTTCTGTCACAGGCAAAGAAATGGTCCTGGCTTCAAAAAGATGATCTGCTTGCAATGCTTGAAACTTCGCAGCCAAAACAAAGATCAGTATATATCGACTTTGTCTCGAAAGGCGAATCCGAAGAAATAGAGAGGTTCTATTCATTAAAAAATCTTCCATCGATATTTGGTGACAAATCGTTCAAAGAGTTTATTGGGAAGAAGTTTTCGGACTTGTTGAATCAGCCGGAGGTACCAGAATCGAAGGAGTTGGCTCCTGAAATTGAAAAAGTAATATCGGCAGTCTGTAATTTCTACCGTGTTTCACGGGCGGAATTGTTTAAATCGAGAAGAGTCTCTGGGGTCAGGTCTTGAAATATAAGATTTTGTGTGGTGATTCGGCGCAATCCGCAGACGGGCTCGGATGTCTGCGGATGAGGCTTTACGGAAGCGGTTTTCCAAGGTGCTGGATTCTGCCAAAAAGGAAGAAAGGTCTCTGGGGTCATCCATTAAAAGGCCCTTGTCAAGAGATAGTCCTCTCCCGTGGGATGGGAAAACCCTTTTCCCCTCTTGGGAAGGTTATGTGCAGAGTTCTCCGTCATTGTGATCAAGGATTCTTTCCCCGCACCCGGTATTTCTATCGTTTCATGGCATAGTTTTCGGCCACTTCCTGGCTTGGTGGAAAACTCTTAATATTGTTATGAGATCTGCAGATGCGTGATAAATGATCGTGTAGGGGGTGCTTGTGATCACAAGTTCTCGTGTGTTGTGCAAGCGTCCCTGGCTACCCAGAAGCGGTTGATCTGCAAGGAGTTTGACTTTGTCTATTATTCTTCCCGCCAGCTTACCGGCAGCCATTGGGTTTTCTTCTTCTATATACACTCTGATATTGATCAGGTCTGACAGGGCTTCTTCTTCCCATCTTATTTGCATTGTGGCGGCTCCAATTCTCCTTCCGAGCCCCAGCTTGCAAGCCATTGTTTAACATTCTCCTGAGAAGCGAATTTCCCGGTCCCGTTTTCCAGCTTGGCAAGAGAATGTTGGATCTCCTCAATTTGCCACGCCTCATGCTCAACATATTGTTCTACCGCTTTTGACATGAGCCAGGCACGTGAACGGTCCGAGATTTTTGCCATCATGTCAAGTTGTCGCAATATCTTCTCTTCAAGTCGTACTGATACGGTTTGGCTCATAATTTCCTCCATCGGTGGTCATTTGTTTACATTTAATTATACTTCTTCGTGGATATTAAATCTAATTGTTTTTTATGACGTAACGAAAGTGATAGGGAGTAGTGGGGCGTGACAAATGGATGTTTATAAGGGGCCAAGCCAAGTGATTGATAATCTGTTTAACTAGTCCAAAACGGCGCAATCTCTGGGGTCATCTCTGGTCTCTGGGGTCAGGTCTTGAAATATAAGATTTTGTGTGGTGATTCGGCGCAATACGCAGACGGGCTCGGATGTCTGCGGATGAGGCTTTACGGAAGCGGTTTTCCAAGGTGCTGGATTCTGCCAAAAAGGAAGAGATTCTGATCAAAAGAAGAAGCGGCGAGGTTTTTTCCCTTGTTCTGAAGAAAAGTTCGGCTTCACCATTTGATGTTTCCGGTATTCATTGTAATGCAGCCACGGAGGACATTCTGGACGCAATTAGAGATTCAAGATCAGGCCGGAAATAATCCTTGGGGTCTTAGGCTGTAGTATTGTGTGATGGTCAGAAGCGCCGAATTCGGGATCCAGGGATATTCTTCTGCCTCTAGTGCGACAGGAAGAGGAAGCAAAAGACCGACGGCAGAAAAATCCCCAAAAAAAACAGACAACCGAAACCAAGGAGTAAATGGGCAGGCAAAAGAGTTGCCCCGGTGTCTATCCTCTTTGCCGTCGTGGTTTTTGCACAATTGTTTTTACAGGGGTTCGGGTAGGATTTGGTCCTGCGTGCCAACTTCTTTAAGGTGTATGCAATATTTTCAGGAGTGCACCCAGATCCAGAGGTTTTTTCAGAAAACCAATCTCCCCTGGGTGAACATGCATTCTCGCAAACTCCTGGTGGGAACAGGCTGACATCATGATGATTTTTGTTCCGGTCGATTCTTTCCGGATCTTGGGCAGTACGGTGAATCCGCTCTGATCGGGCAGATTGATATCCAGCAGCACGAGATCCGGTTGCCAATGCCTGGCAATGAATATCCCGCCGTCACCGGTAAATGTTGAGCGGGCTGAATGACCGGCAAGTTCCAGTTGGATTTCCAGGGTCCGGCATAAGACCATGTCGTCGTCTACGATCAGAACAGATTTTGTATTCACTTCGTTGAACTCAAATTTTGGTATGAAAAAATGCCCACGCCAGGAGTGTAGACTGGCGTGGGCCGGGGGAAGAAACCACCACAGAGCTACCTCTGAAGTGGCATAGGGGGCTGGTTGAACATTTAATGACAGGGATGTCGCCATCTCCCTTGCCGGTTTCATGGTTCGAGGTTTCGCTGAAATATCGGCATATTCGGACCGCGGTCCACGCTTTTAACATGTCAAGCGAAACGCATGCTCTCCGCAGCTCGAAGTCTCACGCTGTTTGCTGTCTGCTCCGTGGAGCTTCAAGACACCCGTATTCCAACTGATATAACGAATTCCCAACCTGTTTGTTTCAGAGAGTTGCGCAACTCCATATTCAGGTGAGTCATTTAAGATGCAAGTTTAGCAAGGAGTATGCCATAGGGGAGAGGCGCATTTTTTTGTACGTAACGTCTTGATTTGTTTGATAAAAGGAAGACGGTGGCGGTTTTTGGACAGGATGTTGCCGTCAGTTTCTGTTGGGGCCGGTGGCCAGAAACTGGTGTTAGGGGGTCAGTTGAAAGTCGGAGATCTTTTTGCGGAGGGTGGTGGGTGAGACATCCAGAAGGCGTGCCGCCTTGCTTATGTTCCAACCATTTGCCAGGAGTGTTTTCTCAATATGAATTCTTTCGGCATCTTTCAAGGTGATCGGGTGGAAACAATTTTCTCCGGAGGCTTGATCGTCAAGGGAAAAATTCAGATCATGGTTGCTGATGACCTGACTTTTGGCAAGGGCTGCCGCTCTGGTTAAAATATTTTCCAGTTCGCGGACATTACCTGGCCAGTCATGACTGATCAATTCGGCCATTGCTTTGTCGTCAATGGAGAGTGGTGGCTGATTCAACCTGGCGCCGACCTTTTTCAGAAGCCCCGGGACCAGAAGGGGAATGTCCGATCTGCGCTCCCGCAAGGGGGGCATGGAAATCGTTGAAACCGCAAGCCGATAAAAAAGGTCCTGGCGGAAACTGCCGTCCCTGACCATCTTCTGTAAATCGCAGTGGGTTGCGGAAACCACTCTGGCTTTTAACGGAATCGGCGAGAGTCCGCCAACCCGGACAAATTCCTCTTCCTGAATCACCCGCAGCAGTTTTCCCTGCAGGTCCAGCGGCAGGTCCCCGATCTCGTCAAGAAATACGGTGCCTTCTTTGGCAAATTCGAGCTTGCCGATCTTTTGTGAATCCGCGCCGGTAAAAGCTCCCTTTTCATGACCGAAAAATTCGCTTTCCAGCAAAGTCGGAACCACGGCTGAGCAGTTGATTGCCACAAAAGGGTGGCCAGCAGCTCCTGCCTGATGAAGGATCCGGGCAGCCAGTTCCTTGCCGGTACCTGTTTCTCCCTGAATCAGAACGCTGATCCTGCTTCTGGACAGCAGGCCGAGAAGTTTGTGGACTTCCAGTACGGCGGGGTGTGAACCGATCATGTCATCATTTGTCGAAACCTGACCGGTCGGCTCCTGTTTGCTGCCGGCGGCTGGAACGGCTGCACGGTGTCTTTCCACCTTCTCGAACATGAGCAGGACGTCATCAAGATCAATCGGTTTTCTGATGTAATCAAAAGCCCCGGCCCGCATGGCTTCAACAACACTCTTGTTGTCAGGATTTCCGGTCATGATGATGACCGACGGGCGGTTTTGGCTTTGCAGGAAAGAGGGCAGCGCTTCCAGACCGTTCGCATCCGGGAGATTCACATCCAGCAGGACGAGGTCCGGGCTGGATGAATCAAGCAATTGTTTCCCGGTTGAGATATCAAAACCGGAAAAAGTGGTGTGGCCTGCCCGGCCGAGATGAATTTCCAGGGTTCTGCACAAAGCGCGGTCGTCATCGACTATCAGGACGTTACTCATATCTCCAAACCTCGGAATGGCAGTTTTATGGTGAATCTGGCTCCGCCACCGGGAATATTTTCCGCAGCGACTTCACCCCCGTGATGCTCGATAATTTTCCGGACATTTGCCAGGCCGAGCCCTGTGCCATCACGCCTGGTGGTGAAAAAAGGCTGAAACAGCCGGTCAAACTGCGCCTCTTTGATCCCCGGGCCGCAATCGGTAACCGACATGACAAATCGTTCATCGTCATCTTCGAGCAGGCGCCCGGTGAGGGTGACCGTACATTCCGGTTCCGACCAGTGAATAGCATTGCTGACCAGATTGACCAGGGCGCGGTTCAGGTATTCCCGGTCGCCGAAAAAGGAATGATGATCCAGCAGGTCATCAATGTGCAGGAAAATTCCCTTGCTGCCGGCTTCTTTTTTCAGGAGTCTGACCGTCTCTTCAGCAAGATCTTTAAACTGTATTTCTTCGGGGTTCAGCTGAATGGGCCGTCCATAGTTCATCAGGTCGGAAAGCATGTTCTCAAGACGCGCGGTCTGCTGGGAGGCGATTTTCGCCATTTCCGAATAGGTCGGATCATCAGCTACTTTTCTGGCGAGAGATTGCAGGTTTATTTTGACTGAGGTCAGAGGGTTGCTCATCTCGTGGACGATTCCGAAGGAGAGTTCTCCGACAGCAGCCATTGACGCGGAATGAGCGAGCGCTTTCCGGGAGAGGGCGAGTCTGTCAAGCATTTGATTGAATGCCGCACCGAGCAGCTGTGATTCTTTGTCGGGCAGGGCCGGCATTCTTTCTCCAAATTTTCCTTCCGAGATTCTCCGGGCTACTCTGGCCAGATCATGCATCGGTTTTGCGAGAAGGTTGGCGCTTCGGGAAGAAATGATAAAGATCAGGAGCAGCGTGATCAGGCTGGTCGCAATAGTGAATGAGATCCCGACATAGAGCCAATGATATGCTTCGCTCTTGTCCACCTCGGCGATGAGAACCCAGCCGGATTCATCAATCAGGGATGAGATGCCTACCACCGTGTTGCCCCGCCAGTCTTGATATTCATGAATGGCGCCGGTGCTGTCCGAGAGAAACCCGGGGGGGAATTTCCCGACTTGGCCCTGGATTGACCCCATCCCGAAATTGGAGGAAAGATAGCGCCCCTCATTGCTGACGATATAGAGTTTTCCGCTTTTGCCAAGGTCGCCGGTATTGCCGAGTATCCTGCCGATGGAGTTGGTGATATCCAGTTTGGCAATGATAAAGGCAAAGGTTTCTCCGTTTTTGTCGAGAACGGTTTTGCCGATGGGCATCAGTACCTTGCCATCTTCGATGGTGTAATTTGATGAAAAAACAAAATCCTCTCCGTTTGACAGCGCCTCTTTCAAATCAGGTGGCGGGGAGGGAGAAGAGTCCCCGGGCGGGGCAACCGACAGGATTTCCAGTGCCCAGTCATCCCGGTATGCTGCAAGCAGTTGATATCTGGCATGCCCTGCACCAAGAGAATCGACAGCCCGATGCAGAGCACGGAAGGGATTGTGCCCGGAATATGATTCATGTTTTTTGGGGCAGCTTATATTCGCGGCGTAAGTGAATTCTTTTTTGGTGTAATGAAGCCATTCCTTGAGCCAGATCATCCGGGAGGTCATGGCATAGCCAAGGTGTCCCTCTTCTGAATCAACAATGGCCTGTTTGCCGAAGTACTGGCTGGCAAAGGCCATACTGAGAAGAGGTACGAGTCCCCCAAGAAGCATGCAGCGAAAAATCCGTCGTGCCAAGCTTGATTTGACCATGATTATTCACCCCCCCGAATCAATGATCGAGCGATCTCATATTAACATAATTAACAGTAATTTCATTATTTTCCGACAATTGCAGTTTCCGTTTATTCTGAATACCACAGCGTATCATGGTGGAGTGAAGAACCTCATGTAATGGACAGGCAATGATTTGGAGATCAGGATTTGATGAATCAGTTCCGATGAGTGAAGAGAGAACTCTCCCGGCGATGGTGAAATGGATGACTGCGATGTATGAGGAGGGGCTCTGCTTGCGGAAAGATCGCAAGGGAAGTTCCATTGCGGTGGTGATGCGGCTGTGGTACATTCCCGCCATGCAAAAAACGCTTTTTCCATCCGGGCGGGACCCCTTTGAAAACCGGCATGAAAAGTTCAGCCGCAACGACCTGAACGAGGCCCAGCTTGAGGCGGCAACCGCCATGGGCAGCCCGATCCTGGTCATCGCCGGGGCCGGGACCGGCAAAACCAGGACCCTGGTCTACCGGATGGCCTATCTGATCGAACAGGGGGTTCCTGCCGACAATATCCTGCTCCTCACCTTTACCCGAAAAGCGTCCCAGGAGATGACCGAACGGGCCGGGCGGCTGATCGATGATCAGGGGCAGAGGGTTACCGGAGGCACCTTTCATTCGGTGGCCAATGTGCTGCTCCGCCGTTACGCGCACCATCTCGGGTATCCGGCCAATTTCACGATCCTTGACCGGTCGGATTCGGAAGGGATCATCAATCTGCTGAAATCGTCGATGGATCTGGGAGGAGCCGGCAAACGTTTTCCGACCAGGAGAATGATCTGCAATCTTTTTTCCCGGTCAGTCAACAAGTGCCAGGATCTGGTGCAGACCGTTGACGAACAGTACAGCCACCTGCATGAAAATTTGCCCGAACTGGAGAAGATCCGCGACAACTACCGCAAGTTCAAGCTTGAGCATGGCTTGATGGATTATGATGACCTGCTGGTCAACCTGCGCAAGGTCCTGGCGGAACATGATGCGGTGAGGCGTGAGGTCGCCGACCGCTTTCATCATATCCTGGTGGATGAATATCAGGACACGAACCCCATTCAGGCCGAGATCGTGAAACTGATCGCCGCAGGAAGAAACAATGTGATGGTGGTGGGGGACGATTCGCAGTCGATCTACAGTTTCCGGGGCGCCGATTTCAGGAATATCATGGATTTTCCGAAGATTTTTTCCGGGACGCGGATCGTGAGGCTTGAAGAGAATTATCGCAGTACCCAGCCGATCCTGGCGATGACCAATGCCATTATCGAGAAGGCGGAAGAAAAATACACCAAAAAACTTTTCAGCAGTATCGAAGGCAAAGAACGACCTGTTCTCCAGGGCTTATGGGACGAAAACGCCCAGGCCCGCTGGGTGGTCGACCGGATCGATGAGCTGGGTGAGAAAGGTGTTCCGTTGCGCGAGATCGCGGTGCTTTTTCGTTCCGGATTTCATTCCTACAAGCTTGAGCTTGAACTGACCAACCGGCAGTATGTTTTTGAAAAAAGGGGCGGGATGAGGCTCACCGAATCGGCCCATATCAAGGATGTTCTTTCCTATCTGCGGGTGGTCAATAATCCGCAGGACAATCTTTCCTGGAACCGGATTCTGCTCCTCCTCGACAAGGTAGGGCCGCAGACCGCGAGGAAGATTCTCGAAGAAGTCAGGAACGGCGAAGACGCCCTGGCGGCGATCCGGGACTATCCTGGTAAAGGTTCCTGGAGACCCGGGCTTCTGAAGATGGTCGAGATGCTTGAACTGATCGGCGGGCACGGGATGACCCCGGTTAAAATGTTTGACACGGTCATGGAGTACTATCAGGAGATATTCGAAAGGGTCTATCACGATGATTACCCCACCCGGACTAGGGATCTCGAACAGATGCGCCAGCTGGTTTCCGGATACGGCGATCTGCAGACCCTGATGGATGATACCACCCTTGATCCTCCGGAAGCTGCCGCTGATTCAGGCGGCGCCACGGATGGTGAATGTTTGATCCTGTCGACCATCCATTCGGCGAAAGGGCTTGAGTGGGACAACGTCTTTGTGATCAATATGGCGGCCGGGCGCTTTCCCAGCTGTCAGCCGTTTATGCGGGACGAGTGGGAGGAGGAGAGAAGAATGTTTTATGTCGCCGCCACCAGGGCCAGGAAAAAACTTTTTCTCTCTTACCCGCGTGAGGTGATGACCTTCGACCGGCAGGCTGCCGCCGGGGGCATTTCCCCGTTTCTCGCGGAGATTCCTTCTTCCCTATTTGATTCCGGCACCGGTGGTGGAGAGAGTAGAGGGTTTGCAGCCGGACCTGCACCGGGGAATAAGTTTAGGCAAACTGCAAAGAAAAAAACCCCGGACCTGGCGAATCTGAAGGAGGGAACCCAGGTGAATCACTCCTTCTTCGGCCGCGGTACGGTCGAGAAGATGGCCGGCAGCCGGAGTGTGGAGGTTTTTTTTCCGCGGCACGGCAGGAAAACTCTCCACCTCGATTATGCCAGACTGGAAGTGATTGAATAATGAATTACCCTGAAGCCTGGTCATTTCTGGATAATCTGCAGTTCTTCAAGATCAAGCTCGGGCTTGATTCGATGCGGGCCTTTCTGAAAAGTGTCGGCGACCCCCAGCGGGAGATGAAGTTTGTCCATGTGGCCGGGACCAACGGCAAGGGGTCGGTGTCGGCGAATCTCCTGACCATGCTCTCTGCGGCCGGTTACAGGACAGGTCTCTATACTTCACCGCATCTCACATCCGTTCGGGAGAGGTTCAGGATCAATGACGCCTATATTTCCGAGGAGGAATTTGCCCGCCATGCCTCCCGGATACGATCGGTGCTGGATGGGAAACAGATCACTTATTTTGAATTCACAACTGCTCTGGCTCTTTTGTGGTTTGCGGAACGCCGGGTGGACCTGGTTATTCTGGAAGTGGGCCTCGGCGGGCGGCTTGATGCCACGAATGTGGTCGAACCACTGGTCGGGGTCATTACCAATGTCTCTATGGATCATGAGGCGTATCTTGGCAACACTCTGCAAGAGGTCGCCTCGGAGAAGGCCGGGATTATCAAAAAGGGGGTGCCCGTTGTTTCAGGGGTAGCCGAGGATATCAGTCGGGAGGTGGTTGTTGAGACCTGTCGGGCGAAAGGGGCGGTGCTGTATCTCCTTGGTCGGGATTTCAGTTACCTGGAAACCGGGAACGGGGTCTGGTCGTATCATGGTCTGAATGAGGGGCGATCTTTTTCCGGTCTGCCCCGCGGGCTGGCCGGCGGATACCAGACCGGGAACAGCGCTCTGGCGCTGGCAGTGATCGATATCCTTGGTGATAAAGGGTTTAACGTCCCGGAGGAGACGATCAGATCTTCAATCGGCAAGGTGAGCTGGCCGGGCAGGTTGGAATCGTTTTGCCTTACTGAACCTTTGCTCGAAAAAATTGATTGTCGTGATGTTGGCGCCGATCCTTTATTGTTCCGCCGTTATCTTCTGGATGGAGCCCATAATCCGGCTGGCATTGAAGGGCTTGCCGAGTATCTGGAGCATCTGCCGGGAAAACCTCGGCTGATTATGGTCTGGGCTTCCATGTCCGACAAGGATTATGGTTCTGCCCTGCGCCGGATCGCCTTGCTGGTTGACAGATTGATCTTTTGCCGGCCGGAGGAGGAGCGCTCTGCCACCCCTGAAGAACTTACCCGGGCATTGCCTGATGCACAGAGAGGGAAGGCGGTAGGTGCGGAAAGTGTTGCCCGGGCTCTCGAAGTCGCCAGAAATCTGGCCACCGGCGAGGACCTGATCTGTGTGGCCGGATCGTTGTACCTTGTCGGCGCCGCAAGGGGACTGCTTCTGGGAGAACTCGTCTGATGAGCTGGGAAGACGATATTCTTTTCGCCGGTGTCGATGATGACGCGATCAGGCGGGAAAAATCCAGAGCCAGGGAACTCAGGAAAAGCAGGTGGTGGCAGAACAGGATATCAGCCGGAAAGTGCGAATACTGTGGAAAGGGGGTTCACCCGAAAGAGCTGACCATGGATCATGTGATTCCCCTGGCCCGAGGGGGGCGCAGCGAGAAAAACAATCTGGTTCCGTGCTGCAAGGAGTGCAACAGCAAAAAGAAATCGGCCCTTCCCCAGGAGTGGGACGAGTATGTCCAGGGTTTTGGGGATCGGTAAACCCAGATCTTTTCGGGTTCAGCCGTTGGCAGAAGCCCTCATGCATTTCGGACAGACCCCTGAAAATGATACATGGTGCCCGGTAATCCGGTAGCCGGTCGAACCAATGGCCTTATCTTCAAGCTGTTTGTCCATGGGCATATGTACATCGTCAACCCGTCCGCACTCCACGCAATTGATATGGTAATGTGGTTCTGAATTGCCGTCGAACCGTTTGTGCGGTTCGCCGAAATCGAGTTTCTGGATAGTCCCGCATTCGTTCAGCAGTTCGAGGTTACGGTAAACGGTGCCGAGGCTGACCCGTGGCAATCTTTTTCTGACCATCGTGTAGACTTCGGCGGCGGTCGGATGGGATGTTACCTTGCAGAGTTCCTCAAGAATGACTTTTCTTTGGCTGGTCTGGCGGACGATTTTATTTTTTGCTTCGTTTCCCATGATCTCACCTCCACTAAATGACGCATCCCCTGCCGTTTACCTTATCCAGAATTGTGAAAAATGCACTAAAATTCTGATTTGACGTCTATTCATCACCGAAACAGATCCCGATTTCACGTGCGGTCAGGACTTTGTCACTGTCGGCGGGGACTTTTTTTCTCTGTTTGATGGCCGCCTCCAGGGGCACTGCATCCATTTCACCGCTTACCAGTGCAACCATCTGGTCAAACTGTTCATTTTCCGCCATCCTGACTGCCGCTGCACCAAAACGTAAGGCAAGAAGGCGGTCGAAGGTGGTAGGGGAGCCGCCGCGCTGGAGATGACCGAGAACCAGTGACCGGGTATCTTTTTTTGCGCAGAGTCTCATCTGGGATGCGACCCATTCGCCGATTCCTCCCAGCAGAACCTCCTGGCGACCGGCGGCACACTTGGTGGCGTCCTGACGGATAATGTCCGACGAAACCGCCTTGGCTCCTTCGGCTACAACGATGATTGAATAATGTTTGCCATGCAGTTCGTTATCGCTGATCTTTCGGCAGATGGCGGGGACGTTGAATGGAATCTCCGGGATCAGGATCACGTCCGCGCCGCCGGAGATCCCGGAATTCAGGGCTATCCAGCCGGAATCCCGGCCCATGACCTCGACCACCATCACCCGGTCATGAGATTTGGCGGTGGAGTGGATCTTGTCGATGGCCTCGGTAGCTGTCGAGACAGCGGTATCGAATCCGAAGGTCAGCTGGGTTGCTTCAAGATCGTTATCGATCGTCTTGGGCACCCCGATCACCGGCATCCCTTTTTCGGTGGCGAAACGATGGGCGATTTCGAGACTGCCGTCACCACCAATGGCGATATGGCAAGTGAAGCCCATTCTGGTGAAGTTCTGCATGACCCGGTCGGAGACATCCCTGATCTGGACATCTCCCGCCAGGTTTTCAACGGGCATGGCAAAGGGGTTCCCCTTGTTGGTTGAGCCGAGGATGGTCCCGCCGGTCGGGGTGATATCCTGGACTTTTTCCGGGGTGAGCCTGATCAGTTCGTCGGTGTCGAGCAGGCCGAGGTAGCCGCTGCGGCTGCCATAGACCTCCCAGTCTCTGGAGTGTGCGGCATTGACTACTGCATAAATGACTGCGTTCAGCCCCGGGGCATCACCACCGCCGGTGGAGATCACTATCCGTTTCATCTTGCCTCCTTCCCATGTCCGCTCTATTTTTAATATCTGAAGTGTCTCTGTGTAATCCGGGGATGTCTGAAATATCTGTCCGGATGATGTGACTTGTATTATAGAAATAACGGTTCAATTATCAATATAGCAAATTACAATCGGAGTTTTTAAGAAAAAGCAGTTGCATTACTTGAAAAATAGGGGTTTTCACCGCTCCTTGGCAAGTCCAGCCGGCAATCGTTTAAGTTTTTTGTTAAGTTCGTGAATTGACTATTTTATATGACGCGCTTATTATGCTATAATACTTGATCGGCGAATGGTTATCATTTACGTTTGGTCGGGAACCGGAGTAGATTTTTAACATTGAATGAAAAATTTACTTTTTACTTTTTATTAATATTCACTGGAGGATAAATCATGCTGGAAGTTACAGAACTGGCAATTTCAAACCTCAAGGCCTACATGGAGCAGAACAATGTTGACTCTGCCCTGCGTGTGGCCCTGATGCAGGGCGGCTGAGCTGGCCCATCACTGGGATTGGCTCTGGATGAGCCAAAAGAAAACGATACCAAAGTTGAAGAGAGTGACCTCACGTTTCTGGTCGACAATGATCTCATGGCTTCCTGCGGCGAGATCAAGATCGATTTTATTGAGAGCGGAATGAGATCCGGTTTTTCCATCTCTTCCAAGATTCCCGTTGCCGGTTCCGGCGGCGGATGCAGCAGCGGTTCCTGCGGTTCCGGCAGCTGCGGCTGATAAACTGCAGTAAAATGGATCATCAAAAAACCCGGTCTCCTGACCGGGTTTTTTTTTCTGTTACGGGGAGTATTTTTTCCCTCCTCCTTTCAGGGCGAGTATCTCGAGAAAGGAGAGGATGTCGCTCATCTCTTCACTCTGCAGGTCCAGTCCTTCACCCCGCAGGGCGACTTCAATGCAGAAATTCACAGCTTCTGAGGGGTTTGCGACCATGACGCCCATGATCTCGAAGTTTCGTTTGCCCATCAGGTCAACACCGAGGTCGAGACCTTTCTCATGACAGGTCAGGCATGTTTTGCCGCTGGTGCCGTTGCCGAATGACGGGTCGGAGAAGAGTCTTTCCCCGCGAACAGGGTCACCGGCAAGACAGGGTGCAGTCGCCAGCAAAACCGCGAGACCTGTTATTATTTCTTTCCACATTTTAATTCTCCGTTACAATAAAATAGAGACAGAATAATTTTTCATATCCACTCCCCATGAGGTTGTCAATGTCCGGGCATCCGAAGAGAACTTTCTGCGAATGGATTGTCAGTCTGCTTGTCCTTGCCCTTGTTGCTGTACCTGTACAGGCGGCAACAGTCAGGGATCCGGTATGGGCGGGCAGTTTTTATCCCGGAGAGAGCAAGGCGCTCGAGGATTCCATCACCCGGCTTACTGAACAGGCTGCAGAAACCGTAATCACTCCGCCCACCGGCAAAATCCTGAAAGCGCTGGTCATGCCCCATGCAGGGTACATCTATTCCGGCTGGACCGCCGCCCATGTCTCCCACGTTCTACAGAAGGGATCTTTTTCCAGAGTGGTTCTGATCGGCCCTGACCACCGGGTCGGGATTGCCGAAGCGGCCGTCAGTGACGCTGAGCTTTTCCGGACCCCGCTCGGTTTTATCAGAATCGACAAAAGCGCTGCAATCCTGCGGAACCAGTCTGATCTGTTCCGGGTTGTTGCGGCCACCGACCAGGCCGAGCATTCCCTCGAGGTCATCCTGCCTTTTCTCCAGCAGTATCTCGGCGGGTTTGATCTGGTGCCGATCGTTCTTGGGAGAAGTAACGTGCAAAGGGTCGCGGATGCGATCGCCGATATTCTTGACGACAAAACCCTGCTGGTGATCAGTTCCGATCTTTCCCATTACCTGCCCTATCAGGAGGCGGTTGCCAGAGACCGGCTGACCCTTGATCAGCTCATGGGTCTTGATGATCAAGGTTTGGCTGCCGGTGAGAACAAGGCCTGTGGTATTGAGGGGTTGAAGGTTCTCATTGCGCTGGCAAAAAAATTCGGCTGGCAGCCGAAATTGCTGCATTATTCAAACAGCGGAGATACCGCGGGCGACCGGAACAGAGTGGTCGGGTATGCCGCACTTGCCTTTTATGGAGAAGACGCGATGGCCTCTGAACTTACTGCCGCTCAAATCAGCCCTGAGCAAGGGGCACTCCTGGTGAAACTTGCCCGGAAAACCATTGTTGAGAAGCTCGGGTTTAAAGCTGATCCTGCAGTCGAGAGCCTTCTTGACAAAGGTCTGGCCGATCCGGTGTTTAAAACCAGAAGAGGGGTGTTTGTCACTCTTCATAAAAACAGCCAGCTTCGGGGATGTATCGGCAGTCTGACCGGATCTTCTTCAATCGTCGAGGGGGTAAAGCGCAACGCCCTGAACGCAGCCTTTGCCGACCACCGGTTCCGCCCGGTGACCGCAGATGAACTGGATGCGATTGAGATGGAGGTGAGCGTTCTTACCGAGCCGGAACCGTTCCACTATAAAACCGCCCAGGAGCTTATTGACGGAGTCCGCCCGAAAATTGATGGTCTGATCATTCGCAAAGGGATCCATTCGGCGACCTTTCTTCCCCAGGTATGGGACCAGTTGCCCGAACCTGAAGCCTTTCTGTCCCATCTCTGTCAAAAGGCGGGGCTCGCCCCGGATGAATGGAAGCGGGGGGAATTGGAAGTGCTGACCTACCAGGTGCAGTATTTTGCCGAGGAAAAATGATCTTGCCATAAATCGAGTGGTCGTTGCCACCGGTGTTTCCTCAGTGGTGACCCAGCTTCTGGTGATCCGGGAATTTCTCGCCCTCTTTCGCGGCAATGAATTCGTCATCGCCCTGATCCTGTTCAACTGGCTGATCCTGGGCAGCATCGGCACAAGGCTTGCCCGAGCTGTTGCCGATTCGCTGCCGCTGAGCAGGAAGGTTCTTGCCTGGATTTCCTTGCTGCTCGCCGTTTTCGCCGGCGCCCAGTTTCTGCTGATCCGGGAACTGCGTGACCTGGTCTTTACCCACGGCACGTCGGTGGGTTTTTATCACACCTTCATTTACACCGTCCTGACGATTGCTCCTTACTGCCTGCTCCTTGGTTTCGCGCTGCCGTACAGTCTCTATCTGATCAGAAAGGAAATGCCGGATTATTCCGGAGCAAGGGTCTACATGGCCGACAATCTTGGTGATGCGAGCGGAGGGGCGCTGTTCACCTTTGTCCTGGTAACCTTTGCCACCCCTTTTCAGGCGCTCCTGCTTTCGTCTCTGCCCCTCCTCCTGGCGACGATTTTCCTGTTTCAAAGCACGAAGCGCAGGGTTCTGTATTCATTCATGTGCCTCGCGGGATTGCTCTTGCTGATTCTGCTTGTGAAGTTTGAGCCTTCTTCGCTTGTCCCGTCGGAGGGAGAGCTGGTCCATTACCAGGAATCACGTTACGGCAGGATTGAAATCCATAAAGACCGGGAGCAGTTCACCCTCTTTGCAGACGGGGTGCCGGTCTTCAGCAATCAGAATCTGAGCAGGGCGGAGGAGGCGGTCCATTATCCATTGTCCCAGCTTGATCAGGTGGGGCGGGTTCTGCTTGTTTCGAGCGAGGGCGGCATATTTCAGGAACTGCAGAAATACCGGCCGGAGGCGATTGATTATCTGGAGCTTGACCCGGAGATGTCCGCAGTCCAGTTCAGATTCGGCCTGATCCGGGAAATGGCGGGGCTCGAAGTCATCCATCAGGATGGGCGGGAGTGGCTTTCCGAAACCAGGCGGAAATATGACGCGATCATCATGAGTCTTCCGGAGCCGGAAACCTACCAGGTGAACCGTTTTTTCACCGACGAATTCTTTGCTCTGGCCCTGATGCATCTTAAGCCGGGGGGGATCCTTTCCTTCAGCATGCAGGGGTATGACAATTATCTGGCGGAACCGCAGCGGCAGAAACTGTCCCTGGTGTATGAGACCGTTAAAAATTCCTTCCCCCATGTTCTTCTGCTGCCGGGTGACAGTATTTATTTTCTCTGCAGTTCAACCCCCCTTTCCCGCGATATCCCGAGCCTGCTTGACCGGAAGGGGATCGCAACCCGCTATATCAGCGCTTATTATTACGGGAATCTGACCGATGAGAGGATCGATTATCTTGCCGATCAGCTTCTTGAAACCGGCGCCCTGAACCGGGATCTCGACCCCAGGCTGATGCGGATGATGTTCGGCCAGTGGTTCAGCAAGTTTCAGGATTCACCGCTGGTCTTCTTTGCGGTACTGGGCGTGCTGTTGATCCTCTATCTTGCCTGGTGCCGCAAGGAGGAGTTTGTGCTCTTTTCCACCGGGTTCATGACCATGGGGTGCGAGATTCTGGTGATCTTCGCTTTCCAGATTTACTATGGTTATATTTATTCCCAGATCGGACTGATCGTCACCGTGTTTCTGGTCGGTCTGCTGCCCGGAGCCTGGTATGGCGACCGGTCCATCCGGAATCCGGCCCGACTGTTGGTGATGCTGGATGCGCTTCTTGTCGCGGCGGTACTTCTCTTCGGGCTCGCTCTGGCGATAACCGACGAGCGGATGCCGGTGTACGGGATGATGATTTTCGGCTTTGCCGTCTCCTTTATCTGCGGCTGTCAATTCCCGGCAGCCCTGAAAATGGGAGGCGGCGGGAGCGGGGCGGTTTCCAGGACCTTTTCGGCGGATCTGATCGGCGCCGCCTGCGGGACGCTGCTGACCAGTGTGGCGTTGATTCCGTATCTCGGGATCCTGCAGACGATAGCGATTCTGGCGGGTTTGAAAATGATGAGTCTGCTGGTTGTAATGCAAAATGCAAAATGAAAAATGCAAAATGAAAAGTGAAAAAAGAGGACGGGTGGGATGAAAAAGATCAATCGGCGAAAACTGATCATCGGGGGCACGGCGGCTGCGGCGGTCGGTACGGTGTCGGCCCGCGCTTTCTGGCCCTTCGGCGACAGCGGAACAGGGGGCGCTGCCGATATCACCGGCCGGATATTCCGGGGAGATGCGCCGGATAAACCATGGAAATGGTCCAAGGAGGGGTTTCTTTACGTCAAGCTGGAACAGGACCGGGTCATGTGTTCAATCTGCCCCAACGCCTGCGTTCTTTCACCCGGCGACCGCAGTGTCTGCCGCTCCCGGGTCAATATCGACGGAGTTCTCTACAGCCTCACCTACGGGAACCCGTGTTCGGTCCATGTCGATCCCATCGAAAAAAAACCGCTGTATCACTTTCGGCCGCAGAGCAGGGCTTTTTCGGTGGCCACCACCGGCTGCAACTTCCGCTGCCTGAACTGCCAGAACTGGGAGATCTCGCAGGTCAAACCGGAAGAGGTCCGCCAGTATGAGATCTTTCCCCCCGAAGTGGTGACACGAGCGAAGGAGGCGGGATGTTCTTCGATTGCCTACACCTACTCCGAGGCGATCACCTATTTTGAATACATGCACGATACCGCAAAACTTGCCCGGCAGGATGGGCTTGCAAATCTGCTGATCTCGAATGGCTACATCAACAGAACACCGCTTCTGGAACTCTGCAAGGTGCTTGATGCGGCCAACATCAACCTGAAGTCCCTGGATGACGGTATCTACCGGAAATTGAACGGGGGGCGGTTGCAGCCGGTGCTGGACGCTTTGAAAACGATGCATGAACAGGGAGTGCATCTGGAGATCACCAATCTGGTGGTTCCCGGCTATGTGGACAAGCCGGACATGGTCAAGGAGATGTGCGGCTGGATTTTAAAAAATCTGGGCCCCGACCACCCGCTCCATTTCCTGCGCTTTTTCCCTAAATACAAGCTTGATCGGTTGCCGCCGACCCCGGTTTCCATCCTGGTTGAATTTCGTGAACTGGCGATGCGCGAAGGCATACGGTATGCCTATGTCGGTAATGTCGCGGACCATCCGGGAAACAACACGTACTGTCATCAATGTCAAAAACTGCTGGTGGAGCGCACCGGATATACTATCCCGGTCTACAATCTGGTTGGCAATCAATGTAAATTCTGTGATACTGTGATTCCCGGAGTCTGGACCTGATTTTCTTTTCTTTAAAAATGCTGATACCCTCTGGTTGCGGACCAGATGGAGCAGCTGGAATCCCAACTCATATTTCCCATGGCAGACCATCGTAAAAACCTTACCGAGGAGAACGGCCGTCTGCTCCGCAATATCGCGGCGGCATCGGTTGGCGTTGCGCTCCTCCTGGTCTCGGTGAAGCTGGCGGTCTGGCTCTTGACCGACTCTTTAAGCATCCTCGCCTCCCTGGTTGATTCGATGCTTGATGCGGCCTCTTCTTTCCTGAATATGCTGGCGATCCGTTATTCCCTGAAATCTGCCGATGACGATCATCGCTTCGGCCATGGCAAGGCGGAGTATCTGGCCGGTCTCGGGCAGGCGCTCTTTATTGCCTGCTCGGCCCTTTTTATCGGCTTTCAGGCTTTTGAAAGATTGTCGGCGCCCAGGGTTCTGCAGAACACCGGGGCCGGTATCGCCATCATGATTTTCGCCATCGCGGTGACCGGTTGCCTGGTCTATTTCCAGAACCGGGTGGTCAAAAAAACCGGATGCATGGCGGTCAAGGCGGATTCGGTGCACTACTCCGCAGATCTTTTTACCAATACCGGAAGCATCGGCGCGCTGGTGCTGGCCGGTTTCGGCTGGCCTGAGGCGGACCCCTTTATCGCGATGGTGATTGCGGCCGTTGTTCTCTACAACGCCTGGCAGGTGGGCCATGAATCGAGCCAACTGCTGATGGACCGTGGGCTGCCGCCGGAGACCGAGAAAGAGATCGAACGGATTGCCCTGAGTCATACGACGGTGCTTGGGGTCCATGATATCCGCACCAGGCTTTCCGGGCAGGCCAGACTGATTCAGCTCCATCTGGAACTTGAAGAGAACCTGCCGCTGGGAGAGGCGCATAGGGTGGCCAAGGAAGTCGAGGCGGCGATCGAAGCGGTTATCCCCGGCGCCGATGTGATCATCCACCAGGATCCGGTTAAAAACGGCGCCTCCTGACCCATTCTCCACTACAGGCTCTTTTTCTTTGCTTGCCATGTCTGACAGGTAGGCTATAATGTCGTAATTATTGGAATAAATCGTAAGATAGCAGCAGGTGTCAATGGCTTCGGGAGAGTCGGTTTGATTGAAGACGGCGTGTTTGCGTTTTTGCCTTCTTCTCTCTTTTTTTATTTAATATAATCAGCTGGTTAGCCATTGCTAATGGCAATAATATTAAGATGATCAACAATCAGAGAACCATTAAAAACCAGGTGTCGATATCGGGGATCGGTCTCCACACCGGGCAGGATGTGAACCTGAAACTTGCCCCGGTTCCGGTCAACACCGGGGTCCGGTTTTTCCTGAACACCCCCAAGCATCGCAACATCTTTCAGCTCACCCCGCGGGCCATCATCGATACCACCCAGGCCACGACCATCGGCGGCGACTCGGCAAGCATCTCGACGATCGAGCATCTGCTTTCCGCTCTCCATGCCTACGGGATCGACAATGTGGATATCACCGTGGTGGGGGAGGAGATCCCGATCCTCGACGGCTCGGCGCTGCCCTTCGTTCACCTGATCAAGGCGGCCGGGATCAAGGATTATGACGAGCCCAAGGAGATCATCAAGTTCGGCCGGGAAGAGCACATCCGTGACGGCGACAAGGTCATCTCCTATAAACCGGCCGATGATGTGGTGATCGATTTTACCATCTATTTCAGCCACCCCCTGATCGCCAAGCAGTCATACGTTTACAAGCTTGATGAACAGACCTTCGAGGATGAGATCGCCCCGGCCCGGACCTTCGGTTTCCTGCAGGACGTTGAAAAGGCGCGGGCGATGGGTCTGATCAAGGGCGGCAGCCTGGACAATTCAGTGGTCCTTGATGAAGAGAAGGTCATCAATCCCGAAGGGCTCCGTTTCGAAGACGCCTTCGTCCGGCACAAGATCCTCGATTTTATCGGGGATATCTACGCCATCGGCAATATCCGCGGCCATTTTGAAGTGCAGCGGTCCGGGCATGGTCTGAACAATCTTTTTCTGAAAGAATTTTCCGGTCTTTGATTTGCAAAATCTTCCGGTTGTACCTATAGTTTAGCCTCGAAATTTTCAGGAACAAATCACCATATAACCGCCGGCCCGTCCAGTTCGAACCGGGCCTGGCCCGTTTAAATTCAGGAACAAGAAACGCTATGGAATGTCATGATGCGATCAGGAATCTGGAAGAAGGGTTGAAGAAACAGATCATCGGCCAGGAGAAGCTTGTGGAGCGTTTGCTGCTCGCGCTTCTGGCCGACGGTCATCTCCTGGTTGAAGGAGCGCCGGGGCTCGCCAAGACCCGGGCGATAAAATGTCTGGGCGATGGAATCGAGGGTGATTTCCACCGCATTCAGTTCACCCCCGATCTGTTGCCCGGGGATGTGACCGGTACCGATATTTACCGGCCCGAGGAAGGAACATTCACTTTCCAGGCGGGACCTGTTTTTCACAATCTGGTACTGGCCGACGAGATCAACCGCGCCCCCGCCAAAGTCCAGTCGGCGCTCTTGGAGGCCATGGCCGAAAGGCAGGTCACCATCGGCCGGAAATCCTACCCGCTTCCCGATCTCTTTCTGGTGATGGCGACCCAGAATCCCATTGAACAGGAAGGGACCTATCCGCTTCCTGAAGCCCAGCTCGATCGCTTTCTGATGCATGTCAGTGTCGGCTACCCGGATGCGGCAGCCGAAAGGAAGATCCTCGATCTGGCCAGGCAGGAGGAGGCGGCCACCGGCGAAAAATTTGCCGCCGTTGTGAGTCAGGAGCAGATCTTCGCCGCCCGTCGGGCCATACATGGTATCCATATGGCGCCGCCGGTTGAAGAGTATATTATCCAGCTGGTCATGGCTTCAAGATATGCCGGCAGGTATTCCGAGGAACTGGCGGGCTGGATCGAATATGGCGGCAGCCCCCGGGCGACCATTGCCCTCGACCGCTGTTCCCGGGCCCTGGCCTGGCTCCGGGGGCGTGATTTTGTGAGCCCCGGTGAGGTCCAGGAGATCATCCATGACGTTCTGCGCCATCGGCTTATCCTAAGCTTTGAGGCGGAGGCAAACGGCATAACCAGAGACCATGTCATCGATTCGATCCTGAAACATGTACCCGTTTCCTGAAAATCAAGAGAAACCAGGGCGTACTAACGGCAATGGTCCCACCGGCGCCTATCTTGCGCTGACGGACTTGATCCGTCTCCGTTTCGGGGCCAGGGAACTCAAGCTGAACCGACAGCGCAAGACCTTCAGTCTCCTGGTCGGCCCCCACCAGACCAGATTCCGCGGAAGGGGCATCGAGTTTGAAGAAGTCCGGGCCTACCAGGCCGGTGACGATATCAGAAGCATCGACTGGCGGGTCACCGCCCGAAGTGGAAAACCCCACACCAAACTGTTCCGTGAAGAGCGGGAACGGCCGGTCCTGTTGCTGGTCGATCAGGGGCTGTCGATGTTTTTCGGCAGCAGAACCTGCTTCAAATCGGTGATGGCCGCGCACATCGCCTCTCTCTTGGCCTGGGCCGCCTTCCAGCAGAATGACCGGGTCGGCGGGCTCGTCTTCAACGCCTCGTCCCATTCGGAAGTGAGACCAAAACGCAGCGCCCGGAATGTCCTGCAGCTTTTAAACGCGATCACCACCTTTAACCTCTTGCTGAACCGGGAGATGGTCGAACCGGACAGAGGAATCAACCGGGGGCTTGAAGAACTCCACCGGATCACCCGACCGGGGTCGAACATCTTTCTGATCAGTGATTTTCACGGATTCAACGACCAGGGACGGGAGAATCTCTTTCAGCTGAGCCGCCATAACGATATCACCGCCTTTCTGGTTTTTGATCCCCTGGAGAAGGAACTGCCTCCGCCGGGGACTTACAGTTTTACCGACGGCCGCAACCGTTTCCGCATTTTTACCGGCTCCCGGTCGTTGCGAACGGATTTTCAGAACGCTTATACAAAACGTCACGACCGGCTGAAGGGGGCTTTCGACCGGATGGGGATCCCTTTGATCCCGGTCTCCACGGTTGAGAAGCCCCTTTATTTTTTAAGGGATCTTTTCAGGGCGAAATGAACATGAACGGTGACCCGCTTGCCGGGCTGAAAGATATTCATCTGCCTGCCGATATCGGTTGGTGGCCGCCGGCTCCGGGCTGGTGGCTCCTGGCCGTTGTTGCGGGACCGCTCTTTTATTTCCTGGCCCGGAGAGTGGTAGCCTGGCTGAGAAACAGGAGATACCGGCGCGAGGCCATATCCGGGCTCAGGAAAAGTTTTGCCGCTTATGGAAAGCATGGCGACGGGTACCGGTTTTTATGTGAGGTTTCGGTTCTCCTGCGCCGATTGGCGATTCACCGCTACGGAAGAACGGTGGTGGCCGATCTTACCGGCACGGACTGGCTTGAGTTTCTGGACCGCACCGGGAAAACCGGCGAGTTTACCGGCGGGGCAGGGAGTGCGCTCGGCGAGGCGATCTACAGTGGAAAAGCGGAGGGTGATCCGGAAAAAATAGTCGCCCTTGCCGAACAGTGGATCAGGGTGCAGAGATGACGTTTCATTTTCTCTGGCCCTGGATATTCATTCTTGCCCCGCTGCCCTGGCTGGTATACCGGTTGGCGCCGCAGGCAAAGGGCGGGGACGCGGCCCTTCTGGTTCCGTATTGTAGCGATCTGGTCGAGATCGGGGACGGGGCGGGCACCGGGGTCGCCTCCGTCAGGATCATCCGGGTGGTGCTGGCCCTCGGCTGGTTTCTCCTGGTTGCGGCTGCGGCCAGGCCGCAGTGGGTCGGCGAGCCCGTCCTGATGCCGACTTCCGGCCGCGACCTGCTCCTGGCCGTGGACATCTCCGGCAGTATGGCGGAAGAAGACATGATCCTGGATGGCAGGCAGACAAGCCGGATCGAGCTGGTCAAGAAGGTGGTGAACGACTTTATCGACCGCCGCCGGGGCGACCGGGTCGGCTTGATTCTTTTCGGCACCCAGGCCTATGTCCAGGCCCCTCTCACTTTCGATCTGAAAACGGTCGGCGAACTTTTCAATGAAGCCCAGCTCGGTTTTGCCGGGAAGAAGACCTCCATCGGGGACGCGATCGGTCTTGCCGTCAAACGGCTGAAGGAACGGCCGGCGGAGAGCCGGATCCTGATCCTGCTCACCGACGGCAGCAATACCGCGGGCAATGTGTTGCCGGCACGAGGCGCTGAACTCGCGGCAACCACCGGGGTTACGGTTTACACCATCGGGGTCGGGGCCGACGAGATGCTGGTCCGGAGCCTGTTCGGCACCCAGCGGGTCAACCCCTCCGCCGATCTTGACGAAGAAACCCTGCAGATGATCGCCGAAACCACGGGTGGGCGTTATTTCCGGGCCCGCAATCCCGATGAGCTGGAAGATATCTACCGGATGATCGATAAACTGGAACCGGTCATCCAGGAGAGCGAGACCTATCGGCCGGTGAAGGAGCTTTTTTTCTGGCCCCTCGGGGTTGTGCTGCTTGTCAGCTTCGGAATGGTGGGGATGAACATTCTCGGAAATTATTTCGGAACACGGTTCGGGGGTGGCAGATGATCGATTTCATGCCGACCGGTTTTCACTTTATCAGGCCCGAGTGGCTTTTCGCGCTCATTCCATCGCTTTTGTTTTTTTCCTGCCTGCTTGCGATGAAGATGCAGGGCAATCAGTGGAGCAGGGCTGTTTCCAGGGACCTTCTGCCGTATCTTCTTGACGGGGGAAAAAGCGGCGGCAGGTCCGGGTTATTGGCAATCCTGCTGGCGGCCTGGACGGTCGCTTCCATTGCCATGGCAGGTCCGGCCTGGAACAAGCTGCCCCTGCCGGTCCTGGAAAAGGAGGACGCGCTGGTCATCATCCAGGACCTCTCCCTTTCGATGTTCGCCCAGGACCTGTCCCCTGACCGGATGACCAGGGCCCGGCATAAACTTACAGATATCCTGAAAAAGAGAAATGAGGGCGTTACCGCCCTGATTGCCTATTCCGCCGAGGCCCATACCATTGTCCCATTGACCGATGATATCCGGACCATCGAAAATATGGTGCCCGCTTTGTCTCCGGCAATCATGCCTGGATATGGCAGCAATGTGGCGGCCGGTGTCCGCAGGGGGCTCGAATTGATCAGCGCCGGTGGAGGGGGCCGGGGCAGGATGCTCCTGATCACCGACGAGGTGACCGCAGAGGATGTGCGGACAATCCCCGCGATGCTTGAGGGGCGACCCGTGACCCTGTCGGTGATCGGGGTGGGCAGCGAAAACGGCGGGCCCATTCCGATGAAGGATGGCGGATTCTGGAAGGATGCGAACGGCACAATCATCGTTCCCACCATGGACCGGAGGCTGCTGAAAGAACTCGCAGCCGGCAGCGGCGGCAGGTACAGCGATATTACGCTTACCGATGCCGACATCGATTATCTGCTGGCTTCGGAGACGTTGATCGAAAGCTCCGATGAATATAAGCGACTGGAGAGGGAGTTTGACACCTGGCAGGACATGGGGAGCAGAATAGTGTTGCTGCTTCTGCCTCTCGCGCTTTTCGCCTTTCGCCGGGGGTTGATCGTTGTCCTGTTTCTGGCCATAATCTTTACCGGCGGCGAATGCCGGGCGATGAGCTGGCCGGACCTCTGGCTGACCCGTGACCAGCAGGCGGCGAAGGCCATGCAGAAGAACGATTTCAGCGGCGCGGCGGAGACTTTCAGAGAACCTGGCTGGAAAGGGGCCGCCCGCTATCGCGCCGGTGATTATGAAAAAGCGGCGGAGATGTTTTCCGGACTCGAGAGCGCGGATGGATTCTACAACCTTGGAAATGCCCTGGCAAAGGGCGGGCAGCTGAACGAAGCGATCCAGTCATACAAGAAGGCGCTGGAACTTGCTCCGGAAATGAATGATGCCCGGGACAACCTGGAACTGGTGGAAAAGCTGTTGCGGGAACAGCAGCAACAGCAGAAGGATCAACAGGGTGGCCAGGGTAAGGAAGACCAGCAGGGCGGTCAGGATAAAAAGGGTGAGAATCAGGCCCGGCAGCAGGGTGGCCAGGACGGGCAAAGTGGCCAAGAGCAGGGTGACCGGCAACAGGAGAGCCCGGGTGAAAAAGGTGAAGAGCGTGGCGACCAGCAGGAAAAGGGAACGCAGCAGGATGATCAAGAGCAGGGTGAGCAGGGAGATCAGGCTGAAGAGGGTTCCGGAGATGCTTCACAGGATGCCGACAAGTTGAATAACGAGCAAAAACAGAAACACGGAGACCCGTCTGAGGAGAAGGCCGGGCAGGATAAGAGTGATCCGGTGTCTCACACCGATGGAGATGAAAAGGGCGAAGCGGGCAAAGAGGAGGGTGTTTCGGCTGATGAACAGCCGCTCTCTGAAGAAGAGCTGCAGGCCATTGAACAGGTGCTGCGGAATGTGCCCGATGATCCCGGCGGACTGTTGCGGCGCAAGTTCGAGTATGAGTATCAGCAGAACCGATCGCAAAATAAATCTAATAATAACAGTAAGATATGGTAAATGAAATGAGAGGTTGGCAACAGGCGAAGACAGAGGGCAGAAGGTTTTTGTTCGGAATTGTCATGCCGATGATGTGTATCCTGCTGATTCTTCCCGGGGCGGCGGAAGCGGCGCTTAAGGCTGAGGTTGACCGGGACCGGATTGCCATCGACGAAACCCTCACCCTGACCATCAGTAAGGACAGTAGCAGTTTTTTCTCGAAACCCGACACCGCTCTTCTGGAAAAAGATTTCCGGGTGGTCAGCACCGGCCAGAGCAGCAACACCAAGATCATTAACGGCCAGATGTCATCGACGGTCAAATGGGAGATGATGCTTGCCCCCAAAAGGATCGGGCGGTTGCAGATCCCGCCTTTTGAGGTCGGCGGCGAGAAGTCGGAACAGATCTGGGTCGTGGTCGAGAAGAGCGCCCCGGCGAAGACCAGATCGGATGATGACGCAACCATCTTCATCGAGACCGAGGTGGACCATGATGAACTCCGGGTCCAGGCGCAGCTGATCTATACCCTGAGAGCATACCTGTCGGTCCAGGCGCAGGTCCAGGACCCGCAGCCGCCGGATCTTCCCGATGCACTCATCGAGAAACTTGAAGACGCGACCTACAACAAGACGGTGAACGGCAGAGCCTACAAGGTTTTCGAAAGAAAATACGCGATCTTTCCCCAGAAGAGCGGGGAGATCGAGATCCCCCAGGCCGTGGTCCAGGTCACCGTGCCGACCCGGAGGCGCTTTGGCGGGGTGTTTGATTTCATGGACCAGGGGCAATCCTTCCAGCTTCGGGGAAATCCGCACATGGTCAGGGTGCTGGAGAAGGCCCCGGAGTTTCCCTCCTCGTCGGTCTGGCTGCCGACCGACAATCTGACCCTTGGTGAAAAATGGAGCAGGAACCCCGGTGAGCTGAAAGTGGGTGAGTCGGTCACCCTGACCATCGATATTTTCGGGGCAGGCCTTCTGGCAGCACAGTTGCCGCCGGTTGTAATTCCGGAAACAGAAGGGATCAAAATGTATCAGAACCAGGGGGAGACCGAGAATAACATCAGTTCCCGAGGAGTGGTTGGTCACCGGACGGAGACCGTTGCCTTGATCCCCACGCGGCCTGGCGTTTTCAAGATGCCCGAGATCAGAATTCCGTGGTGGGACAAGGCTCATCATGAGGTGAAATATGCGGTTGTCCCCGCCCGGGAACTTACGGTGACTGGTGCCGCTGTGCACGAAGAGGCGAGTCCGCCCCCGGTGGAACAGCCCGGGCCGGTGGTGGCCGAAGAGGGAAACCGTGAAGTGCCGGAGGATACCCGGCGCCCTCTTTTCTGGATGGCCGCCTTCGGTTTTGCAGTATTTCTCTGGCTCATCACCCTGATTTTCCTGATCATCGCCAGAAGAAAACTGGCGGTATTCACTTATCCGATCCAGGGAGGCGGTCGGATCGGGAATGCGGCGCAGCATGAGGCTGAGGGGAAGCTGTACAGAGATTTTGAGAACGCCTGCCGGGAAAATGATCCCCGTCGGATCAGGGACTCGGTTCTGGCCTGGGCGAATGGTTTCTGGCCCGAAAAAGGGGTCCGGACCTTTGCCGATCTGAAAAAAGCCGCTCCGGATCCCGGCCTCGCCACTGAACTGGATACCCTTGAAGCCTTTCTCTACGGCAAGGGATCAGGGCTTGTTGTCTGGGAGGCAAAACAGATCCGGGAAGGTGTCCGCAGGGTGAGGCAGAAAAAGAGTGGGGGGGCAAAAGAGGAGGTTCTGCCCACACTGTATAAATAGCTGCCGGTGTGCTTTCTGCCGCGTGGCAGATTATTCGGGAACCAGGAAATCTTTCAGTTTTTCCAGCAGGGTGTCCGGCAACTCTTCCTTATAAAGAAATGCCTGGGCCTCTTCACCGGTAATCTTTTCCTTGATCTCAAGGGGCAGAGAACGCAGGATCGCCATTCTCTCCGGATCCGGTTTCTCTTTGCGCGGGCCGACTTTTTTATCCATCTTGTCTTTGTCCTTCAATGAAGTTATTTGGTGGGTGCCTGGAATTTTTTTATACCGCATCCAACCCGCCGCAGGCAATTCATGTTTACCCTGTTCTGCGCTTTAATCTTTTCGAAGTCTCACGCTGTTCGCTTTCTGCTGCGGGGGTGTTCATTGCATGGATAGAGAGAGTGAAAACTCCATTTCGTTATTGTTTTTCCGGTAAAATTTGGATGGTGGAAGATGTGCATTTTGCTGTGGCTGATGCGTTGTCCTTTATTGTTAATAACATTTTGTTATAATTATAAAAAAATAATTTATGGTAATTGCCGATATTTTATGTTGACAACCACATTGTGGTAGCTGTATGTTGTGAACCGGCATTTTACTTCACTCTGACCCTGCTATCGAAAATCGATCGACTCTCCCTCGACTCTCTCTCCTCGATAGCAGGGTCTCCTTTTTTCACCTCAAGATAATTTTCCCGCCCAAAAAAAATGGTTGTTCTCTGTTCATGAGAAGAATCCGACTATTGAAGTGCTTTATGATTCGGAGGTTGATATTTCCCAGGGGGAGTGATATAAAAACTCTGTTTTTGACTGCGCTTTTATTGCCTGGGTGGCGGAACTGGTAGACGCAAGGGACTTAAAATCCCTCGGTCCTTGTGACTGTACGAGTTCGATTCTCGTCCCGGGCACCAGTAATTATGGGCACTTACAAGAATATTGTAAGTGCCCGTTTTCATTTTTTTTGGGAACATTTTCGGGACGATTTTGTCACCAGAAATGCAATAAGCAGAGAGCTATCCGTATAACTATCCGATATCAATAAGAAAACAGCTAAATAATGCGAAGGACAAAAGGTCTCTTGAGTTTTGGGCAGTTATTTATTCAAACTTAGATTCACCCCAGCATTTCCCGATAGTCACAGATAGCAACATTAATAGTAAATTCGATGAAAAATGGTCGCTTCCCACGACAGGAAATACTAATCATGGGCGTATATCCTTAACCATCAGTTCAACTATGCCGGTGGCTCCGTTCATTCGGACCATCTGACCATCTTCAAGAGAGTTAATTAAATTAGGGATACCGACTATCGTCGGAATTCCCATCTCCCGGGCAACGATGGCGGAATGAGAAAGGATACTGCCCCGTTCGATCAGGATCCCGGATACCGCCGGGTATAGCGGTACCCAGCCCGGATCTGTCCTGGCGGCCACCAGGATCTCGCCATTCAGACACAGGTTGTCCCTAGGAGATTTAACTACTTTCACCCGTCCCTCAATCTCACCCGGGCAACAGCCGGTTCCTTTAAGGCCTTCACCATCATCTCCGGCTGATGAGGGGGCGTGGTTGCGAAAAAGGTTCTTGTGATAAACCAGTCCGAAGGTCTCAAAATGATCGTCTATCAGTTCGGCATCGGCGGCCCGGTATGTCGCAAATTCCTTTTTCCTTACGTCGACAAGTCCCTTAAGGTCGGCGGTTACCGCAGTGCCTTTTACATAATCCCACACCTCGTCGATGGTCAGGTAATAGATATCCAGTGGTACGGCTATCAGTTCTTCCCGGGCAAAATGGGTGCCGATCGCATTAATCATTTCCCGCAGAAGGCCGTAGATCTTGGTCCTGGCAAAACGCATGTTCTCCCGGTTCTTGACTCCGCGCCTGGCGTTATTCAGAATCCAGCGAAAGAGGATTTTCCGGGGTAGGAGACTGAATCTGCTGACGATTTTTCCCATGGCTTTTCGTTCGGCCCCGGCCCTGATCTCTTTCTCACGGTCTTCCATGGTCTTTGGATTCAAGGCCTTGTCATTTTCCATCTTCAGGTAATTTTGGATCATCTGATATAAAAACTCAGGGGTTTCCCGCAGGGAAGGCTCTTCCAGTTTCAGTTCATTGATACAGCGGAAACCGTACAGGTTCAGGTAAGTTGAGATCTTCTCAAAAACATCTCGGCACTCTTTTGAGGAGGGGACCAGTTCGGCAAGTTCCTTGTGGGTATGGCCGAGAAACATCTCGCGGTGGTGGTCGTCGTTCTTTATACTGGTCGCTATTTCCATCAGCATCTTGGTTGGTTTGGTACTTTCGATATCACCTTCGCCGCAGATCAGGTCGTTCTGCAATGAGCCGCTTTCATCCTCACACCATTTCTGGCAGCAGGATTTCAGGGCGCCATAGTAGATCATCACATAGAAATCATTGATGATTGGGGTCTGCCAGTTCCAGAGGAGCTTGTTCTCCATATCCCGGAAGATATGCATCAAGTCAGCAGGAGTAAGATCGTTAAAATCCATTGCCGACCAGTCATTGTAGTAGCGGTTGAAGTTGGACTCGAATCTTGCGACAAGCTTGTCTATCCGGGAAAAATTCAGCAAGGATCGGGCAAGGAGGATGAAAAGTTGCGGCAGCTCGATCAGGTACCGACGACGCCAGCCGACCGGAGCATCATCCTCGTCCAGGTCGACCTTATCCTTCAGTCCCATCATCGATTCCATGAATGACTTGTTGTAGTTGAAGCCGGGAAAAAGGTGGACCAGTTTGTACCAGTTGATGATGTTGTAGTAGACCTGACCGTTGATCAAGCCGAGCATGTTTTCGAAGACATGGCGATGACAATGGACATCTTTCGGTGAGATCCCCATGACTTGGGAAAAGCAGTGGTAGACGATGGTATAGGCGTGCCGGATAAAACTGAAGGTCATTGGCGAGGTCGGCCCGGAATAGCTTTCGATGATGTTGGAGTTGTCCCAGATGATTCGGTTGCCGGCGGCTGGTCCATACTCGTGGACGGTGGTAATGGGCCGAGCCTGAAGGATAAACAGGGTGCCCGTTCCGTCAATGGAGAATTCGATGTCCTGGGGTTTCCGGAAGTAGTTCTCGATCCCTGTTGCCGCCCGGGCAATCTCCCTTACCTGGTCATCGCTGAGACTGGCCTTTTCTCGGATATCGGCAGGGACATCCTGTTGGGTCAGACCGGTGCCTTTGGCTTTGTCGAAAACCAGCTGGTGGTTCTTTGCAGTGAGTTCGCTTTCCCAGGTCTCTTCAGGTTTTGAATAAATAAAAAGGTCCGCGTCCAGGCCAGCGCTGACGATACCCTCTCCGGCTCCGTACAGGCTGCTGATCAGGATCTCCTGCACATTGCCGTTGTTGGGATTGGCGGTGAAGACGATTCCGCTGACCTCAGCCTCGACCATTTTCTGGATAACAATACCTAGCCGGATCTTCTCCAGGCTTATTCCGCTTTTGATCCTGAAGACGATGGCCCGGATATTGAAAGCCGAGGCCCAGGTGAGGCGGATCTTGTCGAGAAGATCAGCTTCGCCATGAACGAAGAGGAAGCTGTCATGCAGACCGGCAAATGATGCTTCGCCGCTGTCTTCATCGATTGCCGATGAGCGCACCGAGAAAAAGCCTTCCGTGCCCAAGGCGGAATGGTGCTGAGCGACAAGAGAACTTTGCATCCCTGCGGGGAACTCAAGCCCAAGTATGCCATCTTTTATAGGTTTTAGTGCTTCTGCGATCTTATCAGGAGGGTCATCCAGGTTGATCGCTCCTAGGGTGTCTTTTATCAGCCCGTAAAGGTTGCAGGACTCGAAGACCTGCTCCTGGAATTTGGTGGTTACTCCGTACCAGGCGGGAACGTTCTGCCCACAATCGATCAGTCGGGCAAGGTTATAGCCCTTGCCGCCGATCAATGGCAGGGTTGCATGATTGATGGTGTTCCGATCAATAAAGAAGATTTCTTTCATTGACAAAATCCTCGCTTAAAAGTCGATGGAAAAGGCATGGATGATTTCGACGGCCAGGGTCAAGTCGAAGGCGATAATATAAAGTCCTGCATAGGTTTCCATGCGTTTGGCCGTTTTACTGTTGGTGTTGAAGCGGAACTGGAAAAGTCCGGCCAGGCAAACCAAGAACAGCAGGACCAGAACTGTGTAGAACAAGGGACTGAGACCCAGGTGCATCCCGACAAACCAGACCATCGCCGTATCGATGACCCGGATCAGGACCACCAGGTAGGCGGCCCCGTATGTCCCGAAAACCCTGGAGTAGGTGTCCACCCCCTCGATCTCGTCATCCGGAGCCCTGATCTTCCTGGAGATCTCCCAGTTCGAGGTGACGAAGAACCCGACAAAGGCATAAAGAATGAACCAGGGCGGGGCCTGCCAGGGAAATCTACCGGTGGTGAAACTGAAAGCGACCAGGGCGAAGAGCGGCATGATCAGCATGTGGGAGAAGGCGTAGACCAGAAAGTGTCTCTTAAGCCAGTCCCGGACGAAGAATTCCTTGAGCATCAAGAGGGAAAAGCCGATCGCGATAAGTACGGCACAGAAGGTTTCGATCCCCCTGATAAACGACAGGGAAAGTTCGGCGGAAATGGCGATAAATCCAATGACCTTCAGGGTCTTTAAGGAGATGACTCCCCTCTGCAGTAACCGCTCCGGGTAATAGCGGCAATCATCCTCGTAGTCCTTGTGTTCGTCGAAGACCCGCAGATGTAGGAACATGCAGAAGATGGTAATGGCCCCGAGCAGGGAGTTGGCTGAATATTTAACCGGGTCGCCAGGGTTATCCAGAGCCTGGGCCAGGAACTGGTTAGAGGAGTAATAGGAGACGATCAGGATCCCGTGGTTGAACAAGGGGAACCGCTCTGCGAAATAGGCGAACAGTCTGGTGGTAAAGGAGCTTTGTGGGGTTATAACTTGGTTTTTAGTCATGGTCTTAGATCTGGTTGGTAATTATTTTTTTTCGTAGGGCGCTGTAGTCGATTTTCGAATTATGTCTTGGGTCGAGGGGCAGGGGATCCCGCGACTGGATTACCCTGTCCACCTCCACTCCCTGCTGTTTGAGGTCTTGGGCCAAAGTTTGTGGCAGAGGAGTGTTGTTCGAAGTTTTTATGACCACCATCAGTTCCTCGTCTGAACTGTCCCTCACCAGGCCAATGGCGGCCACCATTTCGAGATCGGGCAGGCAACGACGCACTTTCTGTTCAACCAGCTGGGCATGCCAGACCTTGCCGTTACGGACAATGGTTGAGTGAAGCCGTCCCACGAGCCAGAACATGTTGTGATGGTCGAAATAGCCGGTATCTCCCATGCGGTGCCAGATCGTGCCGTCGGGACCGATGATCTTGCTTTCGCCTGTGGCCTGTGGGTTGTTGTAATAGCCGGTGCAGACGTGGTCGCCGGAGACGACAAGTTCGCCGGATTCTCCCGGTGGGAGTTCAACACTCCCCCAGTTGTCGGTTGCGGTGAATGGGCCTTTGGTGATGGTGATTATCTTTGCCCTCACGTGACTGGAGACCTTGCCGGTGCAATATCCTTTTTCTTCGTGACCTTCCTCCGCCTTGAGCCGGTCTTCAAGGCTGAGGTGGGCGACCGGTTCCGCTTCGGTTGAACCGTAGACAACCTGGACTTCGGTATCAGGCAGGGCGTTTCGCCATCGTTTTAGTTGTTCAGTGTCAACCGGGGCGCCCCCGGTAAGCACCCTGCGGAGCAGTGGTGGGGCGAGTTTGTTTTCGACCAGGTGCTCGGTAAGACGAGTGATAAAGGGCGGTGATGCGGTGCAGGTGGTCACATTGTGTTCCCTGATCTGCCTGAGGATAACCGATGGCTCGACCTCTCTTACCTTGCGGAAATCCATGTCCGGGATAATGGAGGTGATCCGGCCCGCCAGATTCCTCAGGGCGAAAACCGGGAACATCGGCATATCGATATCTTCCTGTCGGTACGGAAACTCATCGGTCAATGCCTCGTACTGGGCCAGCAGGAATCCGTGGGTCCGGTTGGCCCCTTTCGGCAGGCCGCTGGAACCGCTGGTAAAGGTGATCAGTGCCGGGTCGTCCGGTTGGGCATGATAGATCCTTCCGTCACCTTTGGATGAAGAAAGTAGTTTCTTCAATGAATATCGGGCCGGGATTCCGGCCAGGGTAGGGCCGGTGGTAACAGTCAATGGTATTTGCAGGAGCTTTCTGCTGAACAGGCGGAGCAGGTGACTTTTGCCGACCCCGATGAAACCGCTTGGTGAGGCAAAGGTACAGAACGCAGCAATCTGTTTGCGGCTGACCCAGGGATCGGCGAAGACCGCGACCGCGCCAATCTTGATAATGCCCAGCAAGGCGATGTACAACTCGATCGACATCGGAATCATTAGGATGACCCGTTCTCCCGGTTCAAGCCCCTTCGCCCGGATGGCGGCCGAGAACGAATCAACTTTTTCCCAGAGTTGCCCAAAACTGATCGCCTTGTTTATGCTCTTTTCCCTGATTACCAGGGCAGCACGGTTTGGGGATTCTTTCGCGGCGTCTTTTAAGAGTACGATAACGTTGTAGTTGGCAGTCACCGAGTAACCCCATCGGTTCTTAGCAGTTTTTGATAGAGAAGATATCTTCTCGATAGCTCGCTCCGGCCACCATCGAGCCGGGCAGATGAGTTTGCCTCGTGGATCAGGCACATATTGGCTGACGGGAACCCCAGGTTGAAGCCTTCAAGGTAGGCCTTGTAGGTAAGGGCGGGGCCAAGGCCGCTGCCCTGATACTTTTTCAGGACCCCGAGGCTTTTTACATTCAGGTCTCTGGCCTTTCTCCGGTTGAAAATAAATCTTAATTTGCTGAAGATGTCTGTCCTACCCCTTAAGCTTCTGACCGCTTCATAATAGTCGGGAAGGGCAAAGGCGAATCCGCAGTATTGTTTGTTGAGGTCCAGGGCAAACCAGATAAGGTCCTCCCGTATGATCGCGCCGGCTCTGGCATACAGTTCCCGGAATGATTTCCTGGTTATCTCGGTGTAGTAGAAGTTTTCGGAGAAGATCTCTCTGGAAAGATCATAAAGGATGTCGAGTTCCGAATTGTAGTCGGCTTTCCGGAACGACCTGAACGAAAAACCGTTCCGGACACAGCGTTTATAGAATTTTTCCAGCCCAGGTAAAGCCCCGGCAAGTTCGGGGATATGTCTTGATAAATATCCGGCCAGCGGCTCAAACCCGTACTCTTCCCAGAGTTTCGGATAGTAGGGGGGATTGTATGGTTCCATCAGGAACGGTGGGCGATCATGGGGGCCGACATTGAAGCGGTACTTGTGCCAGGTGTCCCCATCCATTGGACCTACGATCTTGGTGATGCCCCGTTCGGTAAGCCAAGCACCGGCCCGGTCGAATATTGATTTGACGGTTTTGGGGTTGTCAAGGGATTCGAAAAACCCGATCAGGCCGATCTTGTCGCTCTCACCGACCGGGATCTCTCCGGGAATAGTCACAATAAGTCTGGCAATAGGCATATTGTCATCGGTCACGGCCAGGAGCGGCAACCGATTGTCCGGTCGTTTCGGGACAGCTATCAGTTTTTCGGGGTCACTGGGCTGTTTTACATAAAACGGGTCATCTTCGTATACCCGGTCGGTCAGTTCGATAAACCGGGGCCAGTATTCCGGCTCTTTGTGAAGGTCGATGATTCTCATGATCTTTAGAAATCCGGGTGCCAGAACTTCAGGTTCAAGCCGCTCTGGGCCGTGTAGAAAAGAATTGCCGCGACCAGGGAGAGTTTCCAGAAAGGAGCCGACATGACCAGTAGTTCCCGGTTATCCAGTTTGTCGGCCAGGAAACAGTCGTAGATGTACATAAAGATAACAGCAAAGACTACCAGCAGACCGAGAGAAGCAAGGGGAATCCCTTTCTCCAGCTGGAACAGACTGCTGATACCGATTACGGTAAATGAAGCGACCAAAGCGGCCAATACCCCTGCAATATTCCTTTGTTGCCGGATTTGGGGAGACCAGATCAGGTGGGTCCAGATCCCGAAACAGCAGGACAACAATACAGTGAGCAGGTATGGGGCGTAGAGTTCCTCGTAACGGTCGACACCATTGGCGATGATCAGGATCGTGAAGGGGATGATTATCAGGCGGAGAATGGCGGAGGTCTCGATCTCCCTGTCAACCTTGATTGTACTAAATATCCGGACCAGGCAGTACAGGCCGAAGGACGCAAATATTGGAACTCCCCAGTCGACAGACCCCAGGGACCAGGCCGCGTAGGAAAAAGCGGTAAAGAGGATGGTGTCCCGGATATTGAAGATCTTAAGTCCCCGGCTGATCAGGGCCAGCAGGATGAAGATGGTGGTCATACTCAGGCACTGGAAGGCTATCTCGGCGGTCGGTTTGGTGGTGATCTTCAGGAGGATGTAAGAGGTCAGGACCGGCACAAAGAGGTTATCTGTACCCTTGATGGAGACTGCTTCGATGCAGGTGAGCAGGAATGCTACCAGGTAGGCCGCCAGGATACAGGAGTAGACCGGCAGGTCGGTCATCAGGATCAGCATGGTCTGGAGGACCAGGAAGGTGATGGCCCAGAAGAAGAACGATCCCTCTAGGCTCTTGGTATCCTCCTGTCCAACCTGAAACCGGATCTTCCCGTATCTGCTGCCGATGAGGGCGGCGGCGGAATCGGCTAGGGTCAGGATCAAGATCGATGAAAAGTACAGCCAGGGGCGGCCCTGGGAAATATAGAACAGGCCGGAGACCGCTATGGGGAAATACTCGCTGCCCCTGCTTTGTCTTTCTACTCCGCTCAGGCTGAGAAGTAGTCCGCTCTTTTCCCCGGTTACGAACAGGGCCGCGAAAAGAAAGGCAATCCCCGCAACCACGATCGGGGATGAAATGAAAAAAGGGAAAAGCAGGCAGCCAAGCCCGCCGAGGACATGGACCAGCTTACGTGCGGCTTCCGGGGAAGGGTGTCTGGTCCTGGTCCAGATTTCTGCCTCGGCAATGATCAACAGGAACAAGCTGATCAGGGTAGCGGCTCCGATTATGTCGTTCTCCAGAATGTTCAAAGCACTTCCTCGATAATGAAATTACTGTAGAAGAACGCCTTGTCGATGGCGAAAAGTTCCCGGGCCAAATCAGTTTTCGGCGTGATCTTTTCTTTAAGCTCTGTGGGGCATTCCCGGGGGACCAGCATATTCCAGTAGGCTAATCTCGCCCCGCTCGACGCATGGTCGAGAAGTATTCGGTAGAGTTGTGAGCAGGTCTCTTTATCAAGATACTCGAATATGTCCGACAGGTTGAACCCGTCGAATTTCCGGTTGCCCTGTTCTCGGGCACCATCCTGTACCGGGCCGAGGTACAGGGTGAGGTTGTCGATATTGGCCTTGATCTTCTCAAATATTTCCGCCTGCAGGTAATAGGGCAGGCAACCTGTAAAGTTGCCGGTGAGGATATAGGCCAGGTATGGATTGTTGTGGGTCTCAAGCTCGGTTAGGGCGTATTTAGTTCGACTGAGGATCGATTCCGAGACGGGCACCTCGACATACCTGAAGAATTCCGGGTCGCGACCGCTTCTCCCCATTACGAATTTGCTGAAGAAGATCTTGAACAGCAAATGCCACCGGAAGTTGGCCCAATCCTTCTCGTAGAACTGATGACGCTTCTCCCGGGTCTTTTCGGTAAGGAGTGTGGCAATCATTTCCCTGTTGTGGATCAGGGATAGTATCTTCCTTCTGAAGGTCTGGAAATATCTTTCGAACTTGCCGAAATGGATAAAGCCGTCCCGGATCTCATTACTGTGGGCATCCCAGAATACTGCAGAATCATCTGCCAGGGCGTCTCGCAGATCACCATAGATCTGTAACCTGTCATCCGATGAAGTTATCCCGAAGAAGCTAAGGCAATCTGCGTGGGAAAGCTTCCGGATCGCTTCTTTCCGCAGATCAACGCAAGCCAGTTGCGAAAGATTGAGGTCGGTGGCGACAACTTCGGCTCCTTCGGCCAGTAACCCCAGTGAGTTGTCGCCGGCAGAGGCAATGGAGAGGAATCTTTTGCCGGGAGCCGGTTCCAGAGCCCGGCACAGGATCTCGGTATCCTCCCAGCAGTTGGCGTACCGGATATAGCTGAAGTCCGCTCTGTTTTCGATCTTGTCCATATCTCTTAAACCTTATGCCTGTAAGTCGCGTGAGCCTTGCCGAAATGGCCGGCGCAAAGGGCGGCGATTATCGAGATCTCTCCGGCCATCGCTACTGCGGCGCATATTTCGGCAAATTTCCTGGCCCTGTCCTTGCCGAAACAGTCCATAATCTCCAGGCATTCCCTGGCGGTAGGCAGATGGGTGCCGCCGCCGACCGTTCCCACTATCAGGTTGGGGAGGCTGACTGAAACATGCAGGTTGCCGTCTTCAGTGGTCTCCATCTCAGTAATGCCGATGGATGCTTCCGATACACAGGCCGCATCCTGACCGCAGGCAATGAATAGGGCGGCAAGGGCATTGGCGAAATGGCCCTGGACCCCGATGCCGCCACTCTGGACCCCTCCCAAGGTGGAGGTTTTGCAGTAATGGCTCATCTGGCCGGGGGTGGTATGCAGGAAGTTCCTGACGATTTTTTCAGGAATGATGATGTCGGCAAGAACTTTTTTACCTCTGGCTCCCAGAAACGAAAGCATACTAGCCTTCTTGTCCCCGGAAAGGTTTCCTTCCAGGTACCAGATTAACGGTGCAATAGGGGAATTTTCAATAATGTGGTTGCAGACTTCTTCGGTTGCCACGGTCACCATATTCTGGCCGGCGGCATCCCCGGTCGTGTATTCGAAGATAAGATAGACATTGCGGCCAGTGACCGCTGTCTTGATATCGGTCAGTTTGCCGAAACTGGTTTTCCGGCTAATGATCTCCGGGAAAGTATCGGCCTGTTCATACAACCATTTCAGAAACAGCCCGGCCTTGGCCAGGTCGCTAAAAATGAAACAGGGTGCCCGGGAAACCGACTCGGTCAGGCACATGGCGCTTACCCCGCCGGACTGACTGATCACGTGGGCGCCGCGATGGTAAGAGGCGACCAGGGCGCCTTCGGTTGTGGCCAGAGGCACGAAGAAATCACCATTGGCATAAACACCGTTTACCCTTATTGGCCCGATGACCCCGACCGGCACTTGACAGAACCCTATGAAGTTTTCAATATTGCCCCTGAGTTCCTCTGGAGGTGTTTTCAGCGCTGTCTCCAGAAGGGTGTTGATGGTGATATTCTGCTCGGCCAGAAAATCAAGGCGTTTGTTCCATCCGTCTTCAGTGAAATCGTTTCCGGCCGGAATTCTCTTTGGTAACGGGTTTTCACCGGGAGGTTTCTGCCGCAAGTGTTCAACAAACTCATTCGGAGCCATCTCTTTACTGATTCGGTTGGAAATTTGACGACTTCTGAACAAAGACTGAGGCATAATAAAACCCTCCGTTTTCCGTTTATTGCGGCACTTGCTTTACAGCAGTTTTGTTATCGGCATGAACTTCCAGAATCTCACCTTCATCCTTTTTCCCAAGGACGCATGCTGATCGGGATTCTCGGCCTTTGCGTTCCAGCTGTTTGCCGGGAGCATGTCCCTTTTTATGGATAATTCGACCTGTTTGGCAAGGTCACTGTTGTTGATTAGCACACCGACTTCGGTATTCAGATTGGTTGATCTGGGATCAAGGTTGAAGGTCCCGATGAATAAAGTTTTACTGTCGATAACCAAGGTTTTGGCGTGAATGGCAAATATCGGCGCTTCCTTTTCCAACGCATCATAACGGTCGATAAGGTCTTTCTGAATCTTCGGATCCGGTTTGAACTCATACACCTCAATCCCTGCTTTGAGAATCTTCTTCCGCTGCTTGCTATAGCCACTGAATGCCTGCAAATTGTCGGTTGAGGCAAGGGAGTTGGTACTGATGGAGATTTTGACGCCTTTCCTCACGAGTTTGCCAAGAAATTTTATTGCTCCTTTCGGCATCACAAGATATGGCGATTGGATCGTAATACTTTTTTCCGCTTTCGAAACAACATCCCACAAGGCCTCCGTCGTCACGCCGCCGCCACTCAACCCCCAGGAGCTGTTTTTTTCAGGGACGTCACTAATGAATCGCACCTTATCCCAGACCAAGTTTTCGGTTAGGGACGGAAATTGGTCGTCTAGCCCGTTGATTGCCTCCCTCACTTCCGGTGCGAAATTCTCACGGTCTAACGCATATGAATGTAACTCCTCATAAATTTCCGCAATCCTCTCTTTGGAAAGACGTTTTTGTTCATTTTCAAGAAGTTCTTCAACCCTGAAGACCAGAGGACATGTCCAGAAATCTTCGAAGTTCTTTTCCATATCAACAACAACCGGGCCTAGCAACAAGATATCCCTGTCACGGAAATTGTAGGAGTGATCGTAATCGAAATATTCATCGGCCATATTTCTACCGCCGGTTATCGCCACACATCGATCAACCATAAAGGTCTTATCGTGCATCCTCTGGTTGGATAGTTTGAAACCAGTGGCAAGCTTCACGATTCTTTCAGGTTGTGAAACACCAACGGAGTGTCTGGGGTTGTATATCTTTATCTCTATATTGGGATGAGCGGTGAGGGCCAGCATGGAGTCCGATGGGGCATCAATCAGTAAATCATCAACGATCACCCTGACTCTTACACCACGTTCTGCTGCAGTCAGTAATGATTCGGAGGCTAGAATTCCGATATTATCAGTACTCCATATAAAATACTGGACATTGATGCTCTTCTCAGCATGATCAGCCAGCCAGGCCCGGGCCATAAGAGCTTCCTCTCCTTTTTCAAGGACATAAGCAGCACTTAAACCAGGATGATTAGATTCTAAATTTTTTATAGTTGAATTTAATGGGTATTCTTCGAGTCTTTTCTGGTTGGCATGGATTTTTGGAATGTTGCTAACAAAGAAGCCGGTAAAAAGTAAAAAATAGAAAAAGCAAGTGAGAAGTCTTTGCTTCTGAGTGGGAAAAGGCTCAATATTTATCAGATATAACATTTCAGCCCTCTTTTAGGACAATGCAACCTAAAATATAAATCAGATTAAAAAGGTCTTGGATGATGAATTACAAATAAACGTTAGGCATAATAGCCCAATAATCAGTTAAATGCAAAAAGGTTCTGGGGGCGGTCTGGAGACGAAAAACTTAGAAAAAAAAATCACAAATGGAGAAAAACTCCCAATAATTAGAAGCCGATTTATGACGTCAACTTAGTAGCTTATCGATTGTCTGTCTTTTTTTGATTCGCATCTGAACTGACTTAAAATCCCTCGGTCCTTGTGACTGTACGAGTTCGATTCTCGTCCCGGGCACCATGTCGATAAAGGGTTTCTGGCCGATTGGCTTGAAACCCTTTTTTTGTTTACCGGGAGTCGTTTAATTCCCCGCAGTTTGCTGCGAAAGTACCATTTTTCAGAAATAGCTTATCATCCCTCAAGCGGGAAGCTTGAAACCGGTATTCAGAATCCAGAGGGAGAAGAAAACAGTCATTTCAAAATTCAAACTCCTGACTTCTGTATTCTGGCTTCTGACACTCCTTAGCTCGAAGTCTCATGTTGTTCGCTATGCATGTTCAGGACAGATCGGAGGTTTTTCCCCGTATGCCCCAGTATTTTACCCGGGAAAAACAGGGGTTGTCATTCCAACCCGTTGATCTATTGTGTAATACGTCATAATCATATTCCTGATTCTGGCATTAACCCTGCTATGCACTTCCCCTTATTGAAGTATTTTATTCGGGCGTAGCAGGGTTTCTTTATGAGCATGAGGGTGACTGTGAAATCATCTCAAATGCGGTGTGGAATTTACACGATTCGGTCGGATCATGTTTCCCTGCTGAAAAAGACAATTTCCCGACAATGTTTTTTGGCCGCCCGGGATTTGAAAAATAAAGAGCCGCGCCCATTTCAGGGGCGGCTCTTTTTCGGTATTACTATCGGTCTTGCGAAACAGGACCTGCCTCATGGTCGGCAGAAGGCCAGGCCGTCTTTCAGGTTTTCATGCGCCTCCTCCCGGAGTCATCTCGAGTGCAAATGATGCGAAATCACTGTCATCGTACTCATTCAGCCGCCTGCTGCCGTTAGTGTGTTTGGCGTACACATACAGTCTTGCCATAAACGTACATTTTTTATGGGGTGAAGGCGATGGGTCCCCGGCAAACATTTCGGCCAGGGTTTTGGCCGGGCTTAAGGCCGGCGCTCCGGCGCTCAGTGATGCAGGTCGGTTGTCACCGCCTGAATCCCAGAGTTTCAAACTGCCGTTAAAGCCCCTTTGCCAATGCAGATTGAATTTCCACATGAAGGTTCCCGCCACCGGATCTTTCACGTGGTACGCCCTGTATCCCAAAGAAATGGTCTCATTTGCCTGGCCGGTGATGAACTGGCAATCTTCGGTATGGGTGACCAAATTATGCCGCAGCTCCTCGATCGAGGCGTAGCAGATGTTGTGGTTGGTCGTCAGAACATGGACCAGAGACTCGTGGGTAACCGGGGTAAGGGTTTCGGCCGCTGTCCAGTGCAGGTAAACAAAATCGGCCCCTGAGATTCCGGGCTTGAGCAGTTTGCCGTCTTTGTCAAAAATTTCTACCTTCAGAACATAGCGTGTTCCCGCTTCTGATTTTGAATCCCAGAGCCCGTGCACCGAGTCAAGCCAGCCATCCTCCTCCGGATCGGGAATCGTGTACAGCCCATCCATTCCGTTCACGGGCAGATTAGGCCCAAGATGCTCGTGTTCAACCTCAAAATGGCCATCAACATAGACAATCTTTCTCCAGGTGATGGGGATTGAGAGGTTGCTGAACTCTTCGGCGGCATTTCCGCTGCCGTCGCACGGCGCATAGCTGATGCGGTAATATCTCGCCTTGACGGTCCCGTAGATCCCGTCAGCCATTTTCAACCTGAAAGCGAGCCGGTCACTCAGCGGACAGTTCGAGGCATATCCCATATTCAACAGACCGGCATCAGCCGGCAGCGCCGCGTTGATCCCCGCAGCTGCATGCTGGAGCGGGCTGTTGAGATGACAGCTGTCCGTTGAGCCGATTTTCTGGAGCATGACGTAGGGTTTCTCGTATTCGGGGCCGGGATCATCCTGACAGGCCTGGGCCTTGAAATTCGCATCCAGGATTTTCGCCTCGTCCTGGGTAAAATATTCGCCGGAGGCAAGACCGTTGTAAACTTCGATCCACCGGCCATCCTGCCATTGTCTGACCTTGAACGCATAAGTTGTTCTGAAGCATGGTTTTTTTGAAGTCCAGTAACAATGGGTGAACGATCCGTCCGGACGCAGGATCGCCTCACCCACTTTTCTGGTGCTGCAATCGAAGAAAATCGGGTAGAGGTATGGCCGATCCATCACATACTCGCGGCTCTTATTCGCATCCATCCGGGCCATTGTTTTTAAATCGCCAAGCACCCGTGTCGGCAGAACCTTTCTGGCCATGATCACCGGATCGACCTCTGCCCGGACCTGTTTCAGGATTTTTGAGGCTATCGGATCGAGCGGACCGATCTCCGGTCTGATCACCGGTCCGACCGGATCTATCGGTCCGATTTCGGGCAGGCCGCCGCACAGTTCAGGGGCAATCAGGCATGGGTCCAGGCAGATCTCCGGATGCAATCTGCAGAGATCAAGCGGCAGACAATCGGGGTGGAGCGGAAGAATATCGCACAGATCAAACGGCGGTAATTCGAGATTGCAGCAGGTTTCATAAACTTCCACCACCCCGTGACAGACCGGCCTGCAGATCTGCGGCCAACGGATGAGGCCGGGGCGGTCCAATGCGGTTGCCTTGAGGTTGAATGCCCGGCTTGCGCTTTTCACCGAACTTCCGCAGCACCCGCTCTTCTCAATCGGCATTGAAAATCTTCCGGATAACCCCCCGGGCACTTTATTCAGAATGGGGCCGAAGGAGGGGAAGCACTTCCTGACCGTTCCCGAAACGCAGACCCGTCTGAATATCCATTTGTCCCACCACTCTTTGGGGATCTCAAAAATTTCCCGGGAGAACAGATCTTCAATCCGCAGATTGAGCAGACTGTCCGCCTCAAGTTTTTTCAATTCATCAACGTCCGGTCCGAGAGCAACTCTTTTTGCGGTCTTCAGCCACGACTTGTCAACGGGGACGCTGTTTTTCGATACCGTTGCGAGTTTTTTTACCACCTTGCCTTTCCGGACCAGGTACACGGCAATTTCAGGAGGTGAAACACCCTCCGCCATGCCGTCCAGTGAAATTACCAGCGTACCCTCTTTGCCTGTTGGTCCTGTTTTTTGCTTCATCATTTTTTCTCCTTGCCATGCCGCTTTTTAATTTGGTGACCCGTTACCGCAGTCGAATACCCGGCCTCTGCGACGACAAAACGGATCGGTTGACTCCCCTTTGCCTGTAGCTCTTCAGTTACCATGCAAAGAATCAATTGTCATGTCAGGAAAATGCTGATTTTTTTGTAAGGAGGCTCTTACAAGTGTCAGAAAAACACCTAGTTATAATGAGGGTGGAGTGGCTTCCCCCCTCAGGGGCGAAGAGTGTCTCCTGACAAATTATCATTTAATTGGGGACCCGCGCGAGACCCTGTTTGGGCATCCCTGTTTCCTGTCTGCCTGCTTGCTTCACCAGGAGACGCTGTGGGTTGCGCAGGGCAATTCTTTATCGCTGGTTTGCGGAAGGTGGTTGAATAGTAGGGACTTCGGATCAGAAAGAAGGTAGATTGCGGCGATTCTTCTATTCCTTTACCTGAACTCTCCCGACCGGGAACTTCCCATGTATGCGTGACATTATGAAAAAAACAGGATCATCTCGTACTCAAGAAAAAAAGAAGAAGACCTCGGACACCTTCATCGTTGAACAGGAAGATCCATTGCTTGCCTGCCTTCTCGCCAAACTGCCTCACAAAAGCCGCAAAACCGTTAAGGCTGTTTTGCGTGACGGTCAGGTATCAATTGACCAGAGGGTAGTCACCCAATTCGATCACCCCCTCATGCCCGGGCAGCGCGTGGATATTCTCTGGGAGCAGCCGGTGGCGGCACAGCAGACGAGCCACGGATTGAAGATCATCGCTGAAGATGATGATCTCATCATAATCGACAAGCCGTCTGGGCTCCTGACCATTGCCACCGAGAAGGAGAAGAGCAAAACCGCCTATGCGATTCTCAGTGACTATGTGAAGAAAAAGGATCCCGACAACAAGATATTTATCATTCACCGGCTTGATCGGGAGACCTCAGGTCTCCTGATGTTCGCCAGGAATGAGGAGATCAAGCATCAGATCCAGGAATCATGGGAGACCACCATCAGCCTGCGCACTTATGTGGCGGTTGTGGAAGGGCAGGTGGAGCCGCCGGAGGGGACCATAACCTCCTGGCTGACCGAGAGTAAGGCCTATATCGTATACTCTTCCCAGAATCAGCGGCGTGGCAAAAAAGCCGTAACCCATTACCGGAAAATTCGAGAAAGCGACACCCTCTCACTGTTGCAGGTGAACCTTGAAACCGGCAGAAAGCATCAGATCCGGGTTCACATGCAGGACATCAATCACCCGATAATCGGCGACAGTAAATATGGGGCAACTCTCAACCCCATTCGGCGTATGGGTCTGCACGCTCAGGTGCTGGCCTTCACCCACCCGAGAACCGGCAGTCTCTGCCGTTTCGAGACGGAAATCCCAAAGAGCTTTTTGCTGCTTTTTGGTGCCGAGTAAAAAAGTGATCGGGTTTTTTGCTGCTGATCCATATCCCTTCAGCAACTCCCGGCTCGGGCGGGCGCTTAAATGTGGCTGCCGGACAAGGCCTTTTGAAAGTGTTCGAAACTTAAAGGGGCCTGAAGGCCGTTTTCCATCGGCCTCAAGGCCTCGCCCAGGTACCGGTGCATGAATGCTCGCTCGCGTTTCCGGCACCCTTCAAGGGAAAAATTCAGCCGACTTTTTGCGGGGAACTTTTTGCGGCGATGTTTTTTGGCATATCCCGGCCAGGGCTCGGCGAAAACCCTCTGCCCATAGTGAAGCAGGTACAGAAAAGAGTGATGCGTTGAAATGGCGCCTGTCCAGGGGTAGTGGTCGAGCTGGTAGTGTTTCGAAAGGACGTCGATTTTTTCTTCCAGAAAACCATCATCGGCTTGCGGTAAACCGCTTTTCGCCATGCGGAAAAGCGGGAAAAGCCGGAAGACGTCTCCTTGGGTATGGTACACCGAGGCGATGCCGTATTGCTCGGGATGGCAGGATATCAATGATCCTGGAGTGAGATTGAACTCTCCGGCGATGAACTGGTCAATCATCCCCCTTTGCCGGCTGATCAGCGCAATGGTTGCCTCAGCCTCTTGAGTCGTCTCGCCCGGATGATTGAGAAATGTCATCCAGCTTGTTGCGATTCCGGCCTGATGGAAATTTCTGTTGATCCGGCAGATCAGCTCTACATCGATCCCCTTGTTCATCAAGCGCAGCACCCGGTCAGAACCGCTTTCGATGCCGAAGGCAACGGCCCGGAGACCGGCCTGATGGAGCAGCCGGCAGCGCTCCGGAGAGTAGGCGGCTTCAATGCGCAGATCGGTAGACCAGCGAATGTTAAGCCCTTTCTGAATGATTCTCTCTGCCAGAGCAATGGCATAAGCGGGAGAAAGGACATCCGCGGAAAGGTAGAAATTTTTGACGCCGAATTCCTCCTGCATGGCTTGGAGATCGGAAACAGCCTGTTCCACCGGAATTTCACGGTAGGCATGACGCCCCGATTGATTGAATCCATAGCAGCAGAAAGAACATTTATTCCAGTAGCATCCCCTGGTGGGGCTGTACAGCAGCATCGGTTCAGGCGCAAGATAGTGGTTCCGGTCAAGATCGGAATAGTCCGGCCTGCCGGCGTCCGCGGGGTCAAGTGTTACCAAAGGCCCCCGCTGGAAGGAACCGGCCGCCGCTCCCTTCATGACCAGGTTTGGAATAGCGGCAAACGCCTCGGGGGTGTGATTTTTATTGTTTAAGATCGGCAGGAGTTGCGCCAGGGTTTGTTCTCCTTCCTGCATGCCGACTGCGTCAACGAATTCAAAAATCTGCCGGGTCGTCTCCTCGCCGCTGTTGCGCATGATCTGATCAATGCAAGGCCCGCCAAGCATAAGAAAGCAGGCAGGGAAATATTCCCTGATCAATCGACAGAGATAAAAGGTCTCAGGAATCTGGGAGACAAAGGTCAGGGAAATTCCGATGAAACCCGGGCCGGCGAGAGTGCGCAACTGCCTTCGATAAAAAGGGTCAAGGGGGCTCTTTTTTCTGGAAATGTAATACTCGAGCAGTTTAAAATCCCATGGCGCGACCAGATGGTCGGCGCGGTTAAAACCGAACCGGAAGGGGAAATAGAGCGCTTCCAGGATCTTGAACAGTTCCTCGAACCCGTCCCGGGCCATGAGATATTTTTTTTTGTTGTAAAATTGGCGATGGTCCTTCATGACGGAAAAGCAATCCGAAAAATCGCGGCATAAAGGAAGCGCCTCGGCAATTCGCCAGTATTCCATCTGTTCGTAGAGGGTCAGGTGTTTACGGCGGTTCAACTCCTGAAAGCGGGAGGACAATTCATGGTGCCAATTGTCCATCGTTTCACCGGCCAGAAGAAAAGAGAGGGCTTCGATGTTGTAATCTTTCAGCAAAACCCTGAGCCCGCGCCGGCGCAAGTATCCTTTCAGAGTCGGCAACCCCACGTAGGCCCAAGTGGGGTCGGCAAAGGGCGGGAAAATAAGGTAGGAATTGTCAGCCGCACTCCTGTCCGGCGGTTCGGCTTGGCTATGATCGATGGGGTGGCTCATGTCGGTCGGTTCTCGTGCCCTGTTTGGGTATTCGGTTCAACTTTTCAGCGCTGAATTTTTTAGGGGAACCATGTCCACCATGTTTGATTTTTTTTCCTCCTGCCACACCGTCATTCTCCTCAATTCGATTGCTTCCCCAAGCAGCGCGGCATTCCCTGATTTGCACATATTTCACGTTTTTTCCATGGGTTTCTGGCCGCCGTCGCCGACCCCAATATTTTTGGCAACTTAGAAGATGCCGGTCCGTGACCGCCCGTTGCAATCATTGAAATCAGAACAAGGGGCGCCATTTCCGGCTGATTACTTTCTTGACTTGTGCTTGGATGATTGAGAGAGTTCCACGATCGGGGGCTCCGGTTCGGGGATCGGTGCCGGAACGCTTTTGGGGTTTTCTCTGGCAACTGCAGTGCTCCGTCCCGGCGAGGCGGTCGGCAGGGCTTTTGGTTTTTCAATGGCAACCGGGGGGTGCAGATCGAAAACCGACCCCGAAATGTCTTTGGCCTTTTGTCTTGCGAGGGTCAGGAGTTGCGCGAAAACCGATGCCGGATTATCTGAAAGTTTTTGCGCAATCTGCTCAAGGTCCCGGGTGGTAAGATCTTTCCGGTATATTTTCCAGCCGGTGAAACCGGAGATGGCTAAAATGGCTGCAAACAGGAGAGTCAGGACCATTTTCAGTTTCTTTCCGGTCCGTTTCGGTTTTGCTTCCTCAACCGCATCCTCCTGCGGTTCAAACAGGGTCTTGTCATATTCCTTCGGCGGGGCAGGATGGTCGCCGGTTGCCCGGTCACCCTGCTGCCCGGAAACTCCGATTTCTTCAGTCGGCTGATTTGTTCCGGGAACAGCGGGGCCACCGTTGCCCGCATCCTGAAGCGCTGCAATCAGCTGTTTTTTATTCTTCTTGCTGATCCCGGTGATCCCGGCTGCCGCGCACATTTCGCGCAGTTCGGTATTGGTTTTACCGTACAGACCCTCCAGGGAGGTTTCGCCGGTCGTGGAACCCTGGATCAGGGCGGCTTTAAACTCTTCCGCCGACTGGAAGCGCTGCCCCGGTTTTTTGGCCAGAGCTTTTTGCAGAATGCCGTCAAGGAAAGAGGGGACCTGCAGGTTAATATCCGATGCCAATGGCGCCTCGGTAGTCATGACCCGATGCATGATGCTCGTGATCGAGTCGCCATGGAACGGTTTTTCCCCGGTCAGCAGGTGGTAGAGGATGACTCCGGTCGAATACAGATCGGATCGATTGTCAACCGGTTGTCCGGAAAACTGTTCGGGAGACATATAGGATGGGGTGCCGAAAACATCGCCGAACTGGGTAAGGGTCGAAGATTCGATTTTCGCGATGCCGAAATCCATGATTTTAATCCGGCCGCTGTCCAGCAGGATAATGTTTTCCGGTTTTATGTCGCGGTGGACCACTCCCTGGGCATGGGAATAGATCAGGGCATCCAGAAGCTGAGTGACAATGTCGATGACGGTGCTGACGGAGAATCGTTCTTTTTTATCGAGAAAATCATCGAGTTCCCGGCCCGGCACATACTCCATGGCAATGAAGGCGTTGTCGCCATCCTCGCCGTACTCGTACACGGTGACGATGCCGGGATGGGTCAGGCGGCCCGCGGCCTGGGCTTCGCGCTGGAAACGGGCGAGGACCGGCTTCATCTCCTCTTTCCTGAAGGCATCTTTACGAATCGCCTTTATGGCTACGGTTCGCTCAATAATGGGGTCGAAGCCTTTGTAGACAATCCCCATGGCGCCCTGGCCAAGGACCGACTGGATGGTATATTTACCTAGTTTTTTTATATCACCCATGTCGATCCATTTTGCAAAGGAGTGCTGCCAATCTTATTGAAATGCCGGAGCAGCGGGCGGCATTGAGCTTTAATGGTCTTGTCTGCCGGGACAAAGCGAACGCCGAATTCTACTTTTTTTTCAGGGAAAATCAAGCGGGGCGGAACCCGCTGCTGAAAGATAATTTATACAGGTTGAATGGCTGGTTCTTTATATTAAAATGCTTTCAGGGTAAAAAAGAGAAGCTGGTCGATGAAAATGAAAATTTCTTCAAGGAGGAGCGACATTGAGAGTCTGGACATTGATGCTGAAAGAGAAGCCTGTACATCGCTTTATCGTTTATGTGGGGAAACCCATGGTGATCGGGCGTACAGAGGAAGCTGATGTTACCCTTGACAATCCGAGTATTTCGCGGGAACACGCAGTCGTTGAGGTGGATAAAAAAGGTTGTGCCTACATAACCGACAAGGGGAGCACGAACGGGACAATTGTGAACGGCAGAAAAATTACCGAACGGACCCTGATCACCGAAAAAGATGAGATCAAAGTCGGGAAATTCACCATGGTTGACGGATCGGTTGGCATACTCGATGTGGAAAAACAAGGTCGGGTCATCCCTGCGGGTGATGATAAACTCACCATGTATGTCCCCCCTGCGGAAGAAGCTTCGGCGGATAAAAAGAAAAAATCTTCCGGTCTCGGGGGAATGATCAAGGGAATATTCAAAAAATGATGGGAGCAGCAAAGGGAAGACTTGTTTGTTGCCGCCGGACGATTTCTCCGCGGCAGCCTTTGTAGAAATCATCATCGGACATCCGACCGGCGCGATTCGTGGACCAGGAACAGACCCTTCAGAAATCGACCCTCTTTGTCGCGGCGGCTACCGCCTTCATGGCGCCGTTCATGCTTTCCTCTGTCAATGTGGCCCTTCCCGCGATCCAGCATGAATTCGGAGTGAATGCCGTACTGCTCGGCTGGATCGCCACTTCCTATCTGCTGGCCACTGGAATCCTTCTGGTGCCGATCGGCAAGTTTGCCGATATGTATGGCCGACGGAAGGTATTTGTGACCGGCATAATCGTTTTCACCTGCGGCTCTTTGGTCGCGATTTTTGTGCCGAATGTCGGCTTGTTCATCGCCAGCCGGGTTATTCAGGGATTGGGGGCGGCGATGTTTCTGACCACCGGCATGGCGATCCTTACCCTGGTTTTTCCCCCGGCCAGGCGGGGCTGGGCCCTGGGAGTTCTGGTCACTGCCGTCTATGTCGGTCTGGCTACAGGGCCCTTTGCCGGAGGGCTCCTGACCCGGTATTGCGGATGGCGCTCGATCTTTGTGGTTATTTTTCTATTGGGCGGCGGTTCATTCTATGTCACTCACCGCTACCTGAAAGGGGAGTGGGCGGAGACCTCGGGCGGGACTTTTGATCTGGGCGGCAGCCTGGTTTACGCCCTGGCCATTTTTTTCCTGGTCTATGGCGGAACCCGGATGCCGGAACTTTCAGGCGGGATGCTGGTCCTGGCTGGAGGATTCGGAATGGTCGTGTTTTTCCGGATGCAGAAAAAGAGCAGATACCCGGTCTTTGAAGTGGGGCTGTTTCAGAATAACCGGCCTTTTCTGTTTTCGAGTCTGGCGGCCCTGATCCATTACGCCGCGACCTTCGGGATCACCTTTCAGATCAGTCTCTTTCTCCAGTACATCAAAGGGATGAGCCCGCAGGCCGCCGGAACGGTGTTGATGATCCAGCCGGTAATGATGGCGCTTTTTTCATCCCAGGCAGGCAAGCTTTCCGATCGCATTGAACCCAGGGTGATTGCCTCGGCCGGCATGGGGCTTACCGCCATCGGCCTGGCTTGTTTTGTTTTTCTCGATCCGGCAACCCCGTTGTGGCTGATCGGCGCCAACCTTGGTCTGCTCGGCTTCGGTTTTGCCCTGTTTTCCTCTCCGAATATGAGTGCGATTATGGGTTCGGTCGAGCGCAAACAATACGGTCTGGCTTCCGGGACGGTTGCGACCATGCGTCTTCTCGGGCAGATGTGCAGTATGACTCTCGTTACGGTTTTCCTTACCCATTTTATCGGCAGGGAGGAAATCCGCCCCGGTAATTACGCGCTTTTTTTGGAAAGCATGCGGATGTGTTTTGCGTTTTTTGTGGTCCTGTGCAGTATCGGTATCGGTTTTTCCCTTTTCCGCGGCAATGTGCGGGTCTGAAGTGAGCTCGATCCTTGTTAGGTGAGAAATTCCCGGCCGCAACTCTGGTCTTGTTTTCGTTTACATTTTAGAAGGACCAACTCCGGTATCCATCAGTGCAAACCGTTCGAGTTGCGTGTTGTCGTATGCGCACCGGAAGCACCTGAATGATGCGACCTCATTCGTTCCAGGAGAAGAGGATGGCCGCCGCGATGAGACAGATCAACGTGAGAGTGGCAAGAAAGAGGCACTCGCCGCTGATCTCGGCAAGGGTGGCCCCGTCGTTCATCACCTTGCGCGCGGCGTGGAGCATCCGGGTTAAAGGGAGGATCTCGGAAAAACGTTTGATCCACTCCGGCGCCCCCTCAATGGAAAACCAGACCTCGGAGAGAAACATCATCGGCCAGGAAATGAAATTCAGGGCTCCGCTGGCGAACTCTTCGCTGGTGCCGCGGGCGGCCATCAGGATGCCGATCGAAGTCAGGCTGAGACCGCCGAGGGCAAAAACGAAGAACAGGGTAAGGTGTGAACCAACCACCCGGAAGGAAAAGAGGAAATCGGTGCCAGACCAGACAACGACCAGGGTGAAGACCAGCAGGAAGAAACGGGACATCGCCTGGGCGGTCAGGTACTCGAAGGCGCTGAGCGGGGTGGCCTTAAGCCGTTTCAGCACCCCGTTTTTCCGGTAGCGGACAATAACAAAACCGACTCCCCAGAGGGCGCTGAACATCATGTTCATCCCCAGAATGCCCGGGAACAGCCAGTCTATGTATCTGATCTCGGTGCCGGGCACCGCCACCTTCTCGCCATAGCGGGCATCAGCCGGGATGAAACTGGTCAGGAAGATGCGCTCCACCAGATACCCCTTGGGCGAGGAGTCCAGGACCCAGTACTGGCGGGTAGGCGAATCGAGGCGGACCAGAAAGTCGATCTTGTGGTGCTGAAGCTCTTCAAGTCCAGCCGACAGGGATGAGAAACCGATAAAGTTCAGATGATGGTTGTCCTGAAAGTCCTTGGGGAGTGTGGAGCCGGAGAAAGAGACAGCGCGGGTTTCGGCGGGAAAGGCTCCCACCTTGAACCCTGAAAAGTCGCGGTTTCCGAAGACGAGGCCGAATCCGGCGATGATCAGAAAAGGGAAGAGGAAGTTCCAGCCAAAGGCCGCTTTGTCTCTGAAAAACTCCTGATTTCTGGCCTTGAACATGGCCCAGATTCGTTTCCATTTCATTGTGGATACCTCAATCCCGGAGTTTGCGCCCGGTCAGGTTCAGGAAAACATCTTCCAGGTTCGGCGAATGAACCGTCATCTCGGCCAGGTTGATCTGCATGGCAAGCAGGCGCTCCAGACCGGTATTGATCCGGTCGGTGGAGATTTCCAGTCGGCCGTTGGTCTCGCGCCAGGGGAAGGGGATCTCGGAAAGCGGGATGGTGACGTTCTCTCGCGGCAGAGTGATGGTCCCGCCCGTGCAGTAACGCTCCACCAGCTCCGCAGGTGAGCCTTCGGCGATGATTCGGCCATGGTCCATAATGGCGATCTGGTCGCAGAGATATTCAGCCTCATCCATGGAGTGGGTCGTGAGGATAATGGTTCGGCCTTTTTCCTTGATACCGCGCACGATCTCCCACAGGTTCCGCCGGGCCTGCGGGTCGAGCCCGGTGGAGGGTTCGTCGAGGAAGACCAGCTGCGGTTTGTTGATCAGCGCGAGAGCCAGCATCAGGCGTTGGGTCTGACCTCCGGAAAGTTTGTTGTTCATCCGGTCCATGAATTCGTGGAGGTTGCAGAGATCCGCCAGCAGATCAAGTTGCTCCGGGTCCCGGTAGAGACTCATGAAGGTGCGGATGGTGTCGCGGACGGTAAGGAAGTCCAGGAGCGAGGTGTGCTGGAACTGGATGCCGATCTTTTCCCGGAAAGATGCCTCCTGAATGGGAGCCCCGTTGAAAAGGATCTCGCCCGAGGTTGGCGGCAGGATGTCTTCGATCACTTCAAGGGCCGAGGACTTGCCGGCCCCGTTCGGACCCAGCAGACCAAAGCAGATTCCCGGCTGGATTTTGAAGCTGATCCCGTCGACTGCGGCGATGGTCTTGTAGCGCTTGACCAGGTTCTTTACTTCAAGGATCGGTTGCATGAATGAACGACGGATAGAGGGTTTAAGTTTTTAGATGAAATTCTCTGGACACTTTACAGAAATATTTAAAAACCCACAACAGAGGCCGGTCGGATGACCAGCCCCTGTGGATGTGGGGATGGCAGGGTGTTTTCTCTGTCTGGACAAATGGCTTACGCCACCTTTTTCCGGTTGAGAGCGTCCTGCCGGAGTTCTTCATAAAGCTGACGACGCCAGGATTCGGCTTCGGTCAGGTTCATCTGCAGACTGTCGAGCAGGGTTTCGGGGTGAGCGAGAAATTGAACCGGGCATTCCGGTGAGACCCCGGTCACCCCGGCAGCGGTATATTCAACCGGATGGAGCCGACAGACCAGAGGCCGGACCGTGGCGGATAACCGGCAGCCGGTCTCGGTCAGAAAGAAGCACAGGGATTCGTTCTGTCGATTCAGAACGCGTCTTGAGCCATCAACCCGGACGGTCAGAATGTTCCATTCCGGATCATCGTCCTGCTCGACATAGGCCGTCGAACTGGGCTTGCGGTACTCAAAAAAATTGAGATCACCGTAATATGCGGCAATTCTCCCGGCATCCGCCGTGGTGATCAGGATGTCGCGATTGACGCAACAGGAGGTCCCTCTTTGTGCGCACAAGACACACAGGCTCATACATTTTCTCCATCAAGTGATTTTCTGAATTGGGCGCTCACAGGCTGAGCATGACCGCCCGATAAAATGACTTCTCCCACGTTATTCGTGGGCCGGCTGCCCGCCGGACTAGTGTCATGATAACCTGTCGAAAACATAGATAAAAATAATTACAGAAGGGGAGTGTTCGGGTGCTGAATCGAAGTTTTTCAGGCCGGAAAAGCAAAGTGTACAATCAGAAATGTAGGGAGGCATTCCGCTTAATTACCTGAAAAAGAGAAACTTTGCATTCTCGATTCAATGCTTGTGTGTAAAAAGTTGATCCGGATTTCAGTGAGGGGCTTTTCTAAAAAGACGATCTTATTCCCCTTTACCTGTTCACAATTCAGAAACCGGGATTCGGCAGACTGATTGCGGAACATGAGGGGTTTCGGAATTTATGTCCTTAGGTAATGGCGGGATCGGTAGCCGGTCGGTCCGGATATTCCCGACGTTTGGGTCCTGATCTGACAAGGGGCACCGGATCATTCCGGTGCCCCTGCCATTTCATCCATTCGGGAAAAAGGAAATCTGAACTTCTATGCGGCGTGGTCTGCCTTGTGGGGGTGGCATAATCCGCAATTCATTTTACCCTGCTGATTGTTGTCTTCTTCCGGCCCATGACATTCGAGACAGGAGGCGGTTTCCTTAGATAGAGCGGGAGCCATCGGCGCCCATTTCTTGTCAGCATAGGCATTCAGCATCAGAACAGTCTGCATGGCAACCCTGCCGGCAACCTTGGCGCAACGGTCTTTCCTTTCATAGGTGTCAATTTCCGTTTTCGCCGCCATGGTCCAGGTGGAAACCGAGACATGGCAGAGAGGCGAATTGGGAACCACGCGTATCTGGTCCGGAAATTTTACGACGGAGTCAAACTCGGTTGTCGGGTGATTGAACGATGCATACCAGTTGATCAGGTCGCTGATCATCTTGTTGTGGGTGTTATCGGCGTCCTTGGTCACCAGGTTGATGAGGGACGAACAGGCGCCGATGGAGCCGCAGAGAGTTCCCTGCCCGGCATAACCCCCGGCGGCGTGATGGAACATGTCGTCTGAAAGCGTTGTGTACGGATATCCGACTTTTTCCTTCAACAGGCTGAGGACCCCCAGCCATGCACCGGAGCCTCAGCCGCCCTGGGCGAGGTAACTTTTGTACCCTCTTTTACCGGCTTCGAGCGGGTCGAGCTTGGTGTATTTCCAGGGCAGTGGCGGTGCCTCCGGTGCGGGAGCCGCCTTTGCTTCCCCGCTGTCAAGGAGGTTGGTTCCCACGGCGGTGACCAGTCCTCCAACAGCCGCAATACCGGCAGTGTTCAGGAATTTTCTTCTTGAGGGGTTTTCGGCCACCTCATCGTGTGCAGTTCCAGCTCCTGTCAGATACTTGTCAGATTGTTTCGTCATTTCTCTCTCCTCTTTCTGGTTACAATAAAAGGGCAAGCCGGTTTAGAGTCCTGCCCTGAGTTGCAGACGATGGAAAGCAAATCTGGGACTGTTTGCATTCTTTTGTCACAGGCTCTTGAGAGGTGTGCTGAAATCATCCGGTTGTGAATTTTATTCGGTAGTCATTTATCGATACGGACTCCTGCCTCTCCAACAGTTTCATCCGATCAGATCAGAAATGAAATTACCATGATTTGAAATAAATGCGAATTTTAATTACCAAAAAACATGCAAATACTAATTTCGTAAAAGATGAAAATGTAAGGTGATGGGTTTGCATCCGTCGACGGGGATAAAGCTTAAGTTGAGCAGCTTGTCTGCTCAAACGAAACTTATACCCGAAGGGTGAAAATATAAGAAGCGATCCAGGCGACCGATGACTCGCATCCTGTCCGTAAAGCGACGCGGGGTCTCGCAGGCGCACGCCGTTTGCTTTTTTATTGCGGTGAGAATTTTCGCTGCCGGGAGCGGGGCAGGACCGGTCAGATCAGCTCCAGGTGCTGGTCGCCGGTTTTTCTGAGTTTGCTTAATTTGTCCGGGTCGAGAAAGCTGCGGAAATGCTCCGCGGGATGCGCATTGATATAGTGCTGGGAAAAGGTGATGGTCTTGGTCCCGTTCCGGTACTCGAAACCGATTCTCATCCCGTAGGCTTCCGGGTATCTCGCGATCTTCAGAAACCTGATCTGCGGCGGATTGAAGACATCCTGAACATGGTTGCAGATGTCGTTTATTTTACTTTGCCGTGTCATTTTTGTCCTCCTTTCAAAGACTTGAAAAAAACATTCTGGCACAGCGGGAAAGATAAAACAAAGAATAAAATTGAAGCTCCCCGCGGCAGATAAGCGCAAGACTTCGAGCCACGGGGAATCTCCGTATGGAAGGTTACTTACATCAGATTCGCTCACTAGCCCCGCAGCAGATAGCGAACAGCGTGAGACTTCGAGCTGCGGGGAATGCGTTTCGCTATGCATGTTCAGGAAAAAGCCGCCTGGGTGGTAAATCCCGGCGAGACGGGAAACAAATTCTGCAGATTCCGGAGCGCCTTATCTTTCAGTGCCGGTCATGTGTTGAGGAATCTGGTTGTTTGGCATTTCCGGCTGGTGTATAAGGAAAAATGTGGCGTTGGTTCAGGATCGGGTTGATGGCTTGAAAACGCATGCCGGAATTTTTGTAGGCATTGCGAACAACTCCCTATCCACCAATAATTTGCTGAAAATTACGGAGCACACCTGGACCAGGATAAACTTTGGCGGGTTCATTTATGGACGACCGGCTCCCATGAACGGAAGCGATATTACCTGAATACTTTGCTGTAAAAAAACCGGCGAGGTGAATGATGGATGAACGGCGAGAGGGAATCAGGGTTGAACTGGATGTGACGGTTTCCGAGAAACTGGTTTCCGGAACTGCAAAAGCCCGGGCGATTAACCTGAGTCGGACCGGGATGCGCTACATTAAACCCGTGAATTACGGTCGCCATGGTTCACAGGAAGTCTTTCTGGAATTCACCCTGTCCGGGGAGTCTGCGCCGATTCAGGTGACGGGCTGGGTGGTGGAAGAAGTTGCGAGGGAGGATCTTCTGGAAACCGCAGTCACTTTCATGTTTTTACCTGAGGGTGATGAGAAAAAAATCAACGCATATGTGCAAAAGCATCTCCAGTCGAGGGAGTGCTAGTGTCGCGTCAAGGATGAAATGTCATAATATTTCTCAGGTATTTTTTGTGCCGGCAAGGCATGTGTTGGGTTGCATAGCAGCGCTATGTAACCCAACAGGTAACGCAGGAGGCGCGAAAAACGACGAGAAAGATGTGACGGTTCAGAGTTGACGTGACACTAGCGCCATGATCTATTCGGATAAACTGCTGCCCGGCTCTGCTCCTGCCGGGCTTGTGAATTTTTACAGTGAGCTGCATTCCCGGGGAGGATGCCTGTGCTAACCGTTGACAGTACTGTTCGCGAATTCAGTATCTCGTATTATCCGCCCGCACCCTTCAAGGCCATATTTTTTTGCGTTGCATTGGCAGTTCTGCTCACAGCGGCGGCGTGGCTGGGGATGCGATTATATCTCCACATTTTTGGCGAAAGAGCGGAAGGGACAGTGATCGAGTCGTTGCTGAAACACTCTTTTGTCAGTGGTAATGAACTCTCCACCTCAAGATTCGTTGACACCCGTTATCTTACCGTTGAATACACCGGTCCTGATCACGTCAAGCGCATTGTGAAAGGCAGGTCCTATTCAAACGGCGGCGGCAAGGGATTGCCGCAGGTTGGCGGATCGGTCCCGGTCCTTTATTGCCGCTTCATGCCTGGTTTTGCCGTGTTTTATGACAAGGTGTGGCATTATCTTGTGCCCTTTGCCTCACTGTTTATTGCGCTTTTATTGACCTTTGCGGCAACCAGGGTCTGTTATGAGGACATCCGGGCAGCAAACGCCCTGGCCATCGCCGATTCGACTCGGGAGCATTTCGAAGAGTATAACAAGGTGATCATCGAGGGTGGATTGCAGATCAATGACGCATCGACGGAGGCCGGCGTTTACGAGAGGCGCGGGGATGCACTGTTCGCAAACATGCAGTTCGGCGATGCGGTAAAGGATTACAGCGAGGCATTGCGCCTGGGTCCTGACGGGCGGCGGGATCTCGTGCTGAAACGTGCGAAAGCGGCGTGGTTGGACGGCCGGGATTTCGATGCCCTGCGTGACTGGTTGCAATACCGAAGGCTGTAGTTCTCCCTCCCCCCCCAAAAAAATATAACGATCACTGCTTGTCAGAAATTTCGAAAATAGTATGGTGTTATCACCCGGTTGCAGTTACGTGTCGGTAATTGCGTCGCCCCCCCTAAAATGTAAGGAGCAGATATGAAAAAGACACTATCCGTAATACTTATTGGCAGTATGTTGATTGCCGGTTCAGTCGGACCGGCGGTTGCCGGAGATCACAAAAAAGAAAACGACCGCAGGAAGGACCATGATTCCAAGTACTCAAAAGGGCAACCGTTTGCAGAGCTGCAGGCACAAATAAATGCACTGCAGGATCGGCTGGATGGATTGGCGCTGATCCCCGGCCCTCAGGGTGAGCAGGGTGAGATCGGTCCGATGGGGCCAATGGGTCCGGCCGGCCCTGCCGGTGCTGACGGGTTAACAGGTCCCGTCGGTGCTGATGGCCCTCCGGGGGCAATCGGTCCTGAAGGGCCCCAGGGGCCGCAGGGTTTGCCCGGAGTTGACGGATTGAACGGCAGGGCCGGGATCAACGGTGTGAATGGCCGAAACGGTCTCGCCTGCTGGGATTTGGATGGTGATGATGTGCCGGACACCAATGAAGATATAAACAGCGACGGCTTTGTTGATGCTCTGGATTGCCAGGGTGGCGGCTCTGCACAGGTGATTGCGGATAGAGTGCTGGCTCTTGAGCAGAGACTGGCTGATTCCGATCTTGATGGCGACGGGTTTTCTCCGGCATCCGGTGATTGCAATGATGCCGATTCAGGTATCAGTCCGGCCGGTATTGAAGTTGTTGACGGCATGGATAATGATTGCAATGGAGTCGTTGATGATTGTTCCGGTTTCGAAATATGCGACGGCGTTGATAATGATTGTGATGGCGCCGCTGACGAAGATTTCAATTTGCTGGGAAATTCATGTTCGGACGGAATGGGTGCGTGTCGAAGAACCGGGGAATTTGTCTGTTCGGCGGATGGCAATGGTGAAACATGCAACGCAACAGCGGCTGCTCCTTCGGCTGAAAGGTGCGATGGCATCGACAATGACTGCGACGGCGTTACTGACGAAGGAATCCCGTCACAGTCCACCGGCATCTGCTGTAGAACGACAACACGCAGCTACTCCTGCGGCTTCTTGGGGCTCAGCACCTGCTACGAAACCATCTGTGTTGCAAACTATACCTCAATATGTATCAATGGACAGATGCAGCAGGTCTGTTACTGATTTTCTGAGCGAAGTCTGAAGTCGTGTAAAGGCAGTCCCATTTGTTTGGGGCTGCCTTTTCTTTTAACAGAATATTGGAAAAAGAACCCAGGTGGCAAGGTGATATCTGCGGCTGCGAGCTGCACGAGACAGAAACCCGTCTGCCTCGATGTTGGCTCGAGGGGAACGAATCCTTGTCGTAATCGTGATTGCCTGCTAAAGCATAAGTGAAGCAGCTTGCCTGCTGATACGAAACTTTCAGCCGAAGGGTGAAAACAGATTGTTATGCCCCTGAAGAATCTTCCTGAACTCCCGATTGATGAAATCCTCCCGGAGCTGCTGGCCGCCCTGGCCGCCAATTCTGCGGCGGTCCTTGTCGCGGAGCCCGGTTCCGGCAAAACCACCATTGTCCCCCTGGTCCTGCTTGACCAGCCGTGGCTGGCCCATCGCAAAATCATTCTTCTCGAGCCGCGCCGCTTGGCCGCCCGGGCTGCGGCGACCAGGATGAGTGCACTGCTCGGGGAACCGGTTGGCACCACCGTCGGCTACCGGGTCCGCTTTGACTCCAGGGTCAGCCGCGCCACTAGAATCGAGGTGGTAACCGAGGGTATCCTGATCAGGATGATCCAGAACGATCCGGAGCTTGCCGGAGTGGGGCTCGTGATCTTCGATGAGTTTCATGAGCGCAGCCTCCAGGGCGACCTGGCACTGGCCCTCTGTCTGGACGGCCGCCAGTTGCGGGATGACCTGAAAATTCTGGTGATGTCGGCTACCATCGCCGGTGGTGAAATCTCCGCGCTGCTTGGCGGGGCGCCGGTCATCACCGGCCGGGGCCGCTGCTTTCCGGTAACCGTCGAATATCTGGAGCGTCCGACGGACGACTTCATCGTCCCGCTGGCTGTCCGGGGGATCGATAAGGCGTTGGTCGAACAATCGGGAGATGTTCTCGTTTTCCTGCCGGGCGGTGGCGAGATCCGCGCTGTGCAAGCCCTGTATGGCAATCGTGAGCACCTGACCTGTCTGCCGCTCTACGGTGATCTGCCTCTGGAAAAGCAGAACCGGGTCTTTGCCGGGATTCCCGGCCGCCGCCTGATTCTGGCCACCCCGATTGCCGAGACCAGCCTCACCATCGAAGGCATTACCACGGTGGTGGATTGCGGTCTGGTCAAAACACCGCGTTTTGACCCGGCGAGCAGTCTGACCCGTCTGGAAACCATCCCGATTTCCAAGGCCTCGGCCGAACAAAGAACCGGCCGGGCCGGCCGCCTTGGCCCCGGCCATTGCTACCGTCTCTGGACCAGAAGCGAACATCACTCCCGACCTGACTTTCTGCCACCCGAAATCATTCACGCCGATCTTGCCCCGCTCATCCTCGAACTGGCCCTCTGGGGGGTCAGTGATCCCGGGCGGCTTGTCTGGGCCGATCCGCCCCGCCCCGGCCAGATCAGCCAGGCCCGGCGGCTCCTGCAAGACCTTGGCGCGCTTGACGGGCAAGGGGTGATCACTCCACTCGGTCGGGAACTGGCCGTCTTTCCCCTCCATCCCCGTCTGGCCCTGATGCTGATCCATGGCAAAAAACAGGGGCTCTGCGGAACAGTCTGCCGACTGGCGGCGATCCTCAACAATCGCGATCCCTTAAAACAGGAGGCGGGCAGCCGGAGCGCCGATATCGAGGAGCGGCTGCAGCTTCTGACCATCATGGAACGGGACGGGGGTGATGCAGTCCGGGCCAAAGGCGGTGATCCGGCGGCCTGCCGCCAGATCCTGCGGGAGGCGGATCAGTATCTGGGCCTGCTTGGCGAAACCGCCGGAAAAACGGAACCACTGAGCGAGGCGGGCAACCTGCTGGCCAGCGCTTACCCTGACCGGATAGCCCATCGGAAATCGGGCAGCGCCCAGCATCTGCTCGCTTCCGGGTGCGGGGCAATCTTGCCTGCCGGAGACCATCTCGCAGGCGCCGAACTGCTGGTTGCCGCAAAACTGGATGGCGGGAAAAGACAGGGCCGGATCTTTCTGGCGGCGTCTCTGGCGATGGACGATTTGAGAAGAGATCACCCCCGCCTGATCCGGACCCAAAAGACGGTCCGCTGGGATGCGGAGCAGGGAAGGGTGGCGGCGGTGACTGAAGAGCTCCTCGGCAGCCTGGTGCTCTCCCGGAAGAAATGGTCCGGGGCCACACCGGAGCAGATCCGTCAATGCCTGCTGACCGGAATCAGGCAGTCCGGAGTTACCTGTCTGCCCTGGCAGGAAAAAAGCAGGGAGCTTAAGGCCCGGATCACAACCGCCCACCTCTGGCAGCCCGAAATCTGGCCGGATCTTGATGACGCAGCCCTGATGCAGGACCTCTCGTGGCTGGAGCCTTATCTGGTCGGGGCCAGGGCCCTCAATGATCTGAAAAAACTGGATCTGGTCGATATCCTGCTGGCCCGGCTTTCCTGGCAGGAGCAACAGGAGCTGGAGAGGATCGCGCCCACCCATCTGACCGTGCCGAGCGGTTCCAGAATCAGGCTCCGTTACCAGCCCGGTGAAACGCCGATCCTGCCGGTCAGGATTCAGGAGATGTTCGGCTGTGCCGAAACGCCCACCGTGGCAGGCGGTACAATACCGGTGCTGGTCCACCTTCTTTCACCTGCCCAGCGGCCGATTCAGATTACCTCGGACGTCGCCGCCTTCTGGCGCTCGACTTACCGGGAAGTCAAGAAGGAACTGGCCGGTCGCTACCCCAAACATTACTGGCCGGAAAATCCGCTGGAAGCCGAAGCCACCAGCCGGGCGAAAAGGAGAAAGAAATGATGCGACTGCTCAACGGAGTCATGATGAAGGGGTCGGAACTCCGGCTGATCTGCTGCGGCATCGGTCTGATCCTGCTTGCCGGCTGTGCGGCTGAAACGGCGCCCTCGGGAGGTCGTGAGCCCGTCCGGCAGAGTCAGGCTGGTCCACACCGTGATTTAACAGCCGATCTTGCCGCAGCGGTTGGTGCCGCTGTCTACCAGGACCCGGTCACCGGCATTGAGTTCGTCCTGGTTGCCGGAGGCTGCTTTATGATGGGCGACGATGGTGGTGAAGACCATGTTCGTCCCACCCATTCAGTCTGCCTGGATGATTTCTGGATCGCCCGATACGAGCTGACCCAGGGGCAGTGGTCGCGGTTGATGGGCTCGAACCCATCCAGGTTCCAGGGCAGTGAACGTCCGGTGGAAATGGTTTCCTGGAACGATGCCCGGGAGTTTCTGGTGCGGGCCAAGGACTGGACCGGCCTTGACTATCGGCTGCCGACCGAGGCCGAATGGGAGTTTGCCGGCATCGGCGGCAAACTTTCCCGGGGGGACGTGTATGCCGGTTCCAACCAGGCCGACGAGGTCGCCTGGTACAGCCGGAACAGCGACGGTGAAACCCATCCGGTGGGCCGTAAAAAGCCTAACGAACTGGGGCTCTACGATATGAGCGGTAATGTCTGGGAGTGGTGCGCAGACTGGTATGATCCTCTGTACTATCGTGCCAGCCCCAGGTATAACCCCAAGGGGGCCGAGGAAGGGTTCTTCAGGGTGCGGAGGGGCGGAAGCTGGCTGATCGTCCCGGATGGGACCAGGCCGCGTTTTCGTCGGTACGGTCTGCCCGGTGACCGGCATGACTACCAGGGATTCCGTCCCGCCATTACCCCGATCGGAGGTGGACGGTAGCTGAACAACTGGTCCCGGGGATGAAAAGTTTTTTTTGACTCCTGATGGACTAACCGCTTTCCTGACCTTAAGATATAAACATGCTTTCAAGAATGATGGGTTTGTCTATTAACAGACAGCTTTTGACTCAAAAGGAGATATGATCGTGAAAAAAATGATTCTTGGTTTCATCGCCCTGGCAACGTTGATCGGAGCCCCAGCCCTTTCCCGGGCGGATGCCGAGGTCCTGGATAAACCGGCCGGGGCCGCCAATCAGGACGGCGCATTGGAAAAAGCGCGGGCAGTCGGGAATAAATGGCTTTCCGGGATCAAGGACCTGCTTGTTGACCTGGACGTGATGGAAAAATCAGCCAACGTTGCCGAGGGCAAGGGCGCCAGCGCCAACAAGGGGACCAGAGTCGTCAAGGATTCAAAAATAGAAGGGACGGTGACCAACAGCGCCGGTATTGAAAAATCTTCCAACGTCGCCATCGGAGAAAATGCCACCGCCAATATGGGAGCTGCCATCGTCGATCATTCTGTGGTAACGGGCTCCGTTGGTAACAGTGCCACCATCTCCAAATCCGCCAATGTGGCCAGGGGAGCAAATGCCACTGCCAACATGGGTACGGTTACTTCCCGAAAAAGTCACATCACCGGCACCGTCAAAAACAGCGCCAATATCTCAAAATCAGCCAATACCGCCAAAGGGATAAATGCCACCGCCAATATGGGAAGCGTGACCGTGCGGAACAGTGAAGTCTCGGGGGAGATTTCCAACAAGGCCACTATCAGCAATTCGGCCAATACCGCCACCGGCGACGGTGCCACTGCCAGTATGGGATCGATTGATATCGACTGAGACCCCGGCAATTGCCAGGAGCATCCCGGTTCATTTGCCCATCACTCCGGCGTCCTCAAGCCATTTATAGAATCTGCTTCTCGGCATCGGTTTGTCCATCCAGGACTGGTCGGGCTCGGGGTCTTTGATGACTTCCTCAACGGACTTTAAACGCGGCATCGGTTTTGCGCTGATGGTTCCTTTTGCTGTTACCCAGCGGACTTGCCGGGTTTTCTGAATGGCGAGGACAATGAGATTGGTCATCTGGCAATCGCCGAGGCAGTAGTCCATGACCTCCTGATGCTTGCCGGCCCGCCACGCCTTTGGCGCATCCGCGCCGTCCATGAGTTTTTCCTGCGGGATGCCCATCGCTTCGGCCACCTTGCCGAGGGCGACCGGGAACCCTGCGAGATTGAAGAACTGGAACATGGGGTCGAAGCTTTTCAGGGCGATCCGGGCGGCGAGGGGAATGTCTTCAGCCTGGTGGCCGATCCATTTCAGGTCGAAGTTCAGGCCGTTCCAGGCACAGACCATGAATCCATTCCGCTGCATCAGGTCGAGATACTCCAGGAGTTCATGGGCCCGTTGCCGGTTTAAATTGATGGCCGGCCGGTCTGTATCATCCTTCGAAAACCAGAACCGCTCCTCTCCACCGTGAATCGCCGTTGCCGCCACGGAAATATGAAACGGGGCGTACTTTTCAATATCTTCATATCGGCCGAGCTCAAAGACGTCTGAGATCTCGATATCAACACTCAACAACTTCATGTTTTTCTGCTCCCGGCAGTATAGCTTCCGAGCCACCCGGCCTGAACATGCATAGCGAAACGCATTCCCCGTGGCTCGAAGTCTCACGCTTATCTGCCGCGGAGAGCTTCAATATTATCGACCATTCAAGGCCTCATCAGGAAGGGGTGGTCAGGTTGTCCCATGACTTCTTATGAGTTCCGGATCTGTCTCACCAAGGTGTTCAACTTAACCGACCGGGAGGAAAATTTAAAGAACTCGTCAGGCACAAGATTGGGGTTGGTCTTCTTCAGGAGCGGTTTGCGGTGCCTGCACTTTTGATCTGGCTATCTCAGGACGGGTCGAGTTGCCTGAATGGCTAATGCCTATGCAGCGGCAGTTTGATGGTGATGACGGTATCTTTATCGGTCTTGTCTATTTCGAGCTTGCCGTGATTGGTCTGGGCAAACCTGGTGATGATATTAAGGCCTCGGCCCTGGACCGCGCCTTTGCGAATCTGCTCGAACTGGTCGGCAGGGATCAGACCGGTGTTGGTTACCGTGACACAGGCCATCCCCGCTTCCTGATAGCAACGCATGGTCAGTCTGCCGCCATCCGGGGGCAGAGCCTTGCTGGCATTGTTGAGCAGATTGTCGAGGACCCGTTCCAGGCTGTAAAGCGGGCATAGGACCAGGAGTTTTCCCTCCTCGCAGAAAGATTCGATCGTGACATTTTTTCTCTGCGAGCGGGCAAGAACCTCATTGTTCAGTATAAACCTTTCCCCGGCGGTCCGGCCAAGGTCGACCACCTCCTTGCGTCCTTCACCGCTGATGGTCAGGGCAATGTCCTGCATTCGTGCCGATTCCCTGCTGATGATTTCAAGATAGCGGCGCAGTTTTTCGATATCAGCTTCTTCCATCTTGCAGCTTGCCGCCATTTTTATGGCGCGGGCAGCAAAACCGGCCACGGCGATGGCCGGGTTCTTGAAGTCGTGGAGGGTATCGCTTAAGAATTCCAGGGTTGACGCCTTCATGATTTCTTTACCGAGAAAGGTCAGAAGCTCGATTTCGTCTTCGGTGAAAGACTGTTTCTGGTCGGCTGCGTAAAAGGTCAGGATGTGGCGGGTCTGATCCGCAATCCGCAAGGGGACCATGAGAATGGAATGGATGTCATGCTCCTTGATGAAGGCCCGGAGGCCGGAGGAGGTGAGTTCGCTTTGCCCGGGATTTTTGACCAGCAGGTAATTTGGATGGTGCCGTTCATGGGGCAGGTCGGCGTACTCTTTGAGGCCGTGGACCACGGTCCAGAAAGCGGGGTGGTGTTCTATGGTAAAAGAGTGGCCCGGTTCATAATATGTTTTGTCGAGCGGGTAGGCGGCTTCAAGCTGGATGTGTTTGAGGTCCTCCGAGATTGTGAAAAGCAGACAGCATAAAAAGTGAAGGTGCTCTTCAATATCAGGCATGATCAGATTGAAGAAATCCTTGAGCTTGATCCCCTCCCGTTTACTGAGTTTGATGAATATATTGTCGGTGATTTTTTCCTTGGAATCGTTCAGTTTCTTGAGATCCAGAATTTTTTTCCTGGCCAGGACATGGCTGACCCGCCGGGCAAACATTTCGGCCAGGATCACTTCAATTTTCGAAAACCCGCGATCTTCTTCCCGGTAGTAAATCTGGAGAGAACCAAGGATATCGTCCGTATCGCTGACAAAGCTCGGTATCCGCAAGGGGACGGCAATCAGGGAATTAAACCCCTTGGTGGCGATGATTTTTTTTGACTGATAGAGGGGGTCTTTACTGATGTTCGGCACAATAATGCTTGAGCCCTGCCGGACCACAAGACCGGCGATTGATTTTGAAACGGGAACGGTGGAGGCGCGCCTGAATTCGTCAAGGCCGGAAGAACCGAAGGAAAGCATCTTCAGCGTGCGGGCGTCGAGCAATCTGATGGATGCGGCTTCCGCCTTCAGTTCCTTGACAATCTTGGCGGCTGCCAGTTCCAGGATGGTTCTGCGTTCAAGGTTGGGATCAATGGCCAGGATATCCTCGGAGGCGGTGATCACATTCTCCAGGAACTCGGCAAGGAAATCATCTTCAAGGATGGTGACCAGACGCTGCTTCTGCCCCTCCGGAAGATTGAGGGATGCCAGAACATCATGATCCTGAAGAAAATCAGCCAGCGTCAGGGGCATTGCTTTCCTTTACGAAATAGTCAATATCGGTTTCCGCGTAATCGGGCTAAAACTTAAATTGAGCAGCTCGTCTGCTCGTACCGATAAGCGAGCTTGCGAGACATCGAGACTTCTACCCGAAGGGTGCAAACAGATTTTAACAAATTCTCCGGCAGATAAAGTTTTTTTATTGGAAAAAAATGAAGCTGAATGAAGAATGGGCAGAGGATGATCTGCGTTTGACCCTCCGGAAAGGCAGGATGGCGACGGTTTGAAACCATGCGGATTACTTGATCGATCCGACCTTCATCAGCAGGGTGGCGGCACTTAAGCTGCCGATGAATTCACGGTCGTCGGCTGCGATTCCGTGAAATTCGATGCCGGCGGTGTGTTTGTCACCATCATTGCAGGTCCAGCGGGCGACACCATTGGCCATGATGGTCCGTTTATTGATGATAAAGCCGACCTTGATTCTTTCGCCCTCATTGAGTTCTTTCGGGATTGAGACCCTGATCCCGCTGGCACTGAGGTCGATGATTACTCCGTCGAAGGTCCCCTTGGCAGCGGTGGCGATCCTGATCGGAATCGACGTGTAGTTCTGGTGCAGCAGGTTTTTTATGGTATTGAAATGGGCCCGGTCGTGGCGGCGCACTTCTTTTGACTTGAGGCGGTCCTCGTAGTCATTATCCATTTCCAGGCTGAGCGAGGGTATGCTGTCCCACGTCTTGTTGTTATCCCCTGTCATGATGCAACCTCAAGCTTGATATCTTGGTGGAGTGGCCGAAAGCAGTTGACCCGGCAATGAATAAATCAACCTGTCATCCGGCATCGTCTATCCGCCCCCGGGCTCTGGTCGGGACCGATAAACATGGTTCTAAGTGATTCTCTGCAACTTCCTCAAGAACAGAGTATAAGTACAACAAAAACCATTTCAAGTTATTACAGGCAGATATTCGTGATTGTCTGTAATTTGTTCCCCAACATGCAGCTTCTAGACCTTGAAGGCGCCTGTCTTGTTAAACATGCCGGCAGTAGCCAAGGCACCCAAAAACTCTTCGTCAGAAGATGAGAGGCCCTCAAATTCCAGTCCGGCCGTGCAGTACATATCGTTCTGGCACGTCCATCTGATGATGGCTTTGGCAATGATCGTTCGGTCATTGATCTTGAAACCGACCCTGGCCTTTTCATCTTTGCTCAGTTTTTCAGACGCAGACAGCCTGACTCCGCTCTGGCTCAAGTCGGCAATCACCCCATCGAATACACCGTGCAGGGCGGTGGCGATCCTGATCGGGATCACGTTGACAGGAGTGGTCAGGATATTCTTCAGGGCATTGGTGTCGACTCTGGCATGGCGGCGTCCTTCCCTGGCCTGAAGACGATTGTTGTACTCATCGTCCATCTCAAGGCTCAAGGATGGAATATCGTCCCAGTTATGTTCAGATTCCGCCATGTCTCACTCTTTTCATCCTTCGGGTATAAGTCTCGATGTCTCGCAAGCTCGCTTTCGCCCAGGGGCATAAGTTTCGTATAAGCAGGCACGCTGCTTAACTTAACTAATCGGTACGAGCAGACAAGCTGCTCCACTCAGCTTCATGGGTTATGACGCCGGTTTTTTCTAATATCCTGTTGATCTCGCAACTCTGCTTGATTTTCATCGCGGGTAAGAATATTTCTAGATTCTGAAAGCCCCTGTCTTGTTGAACATACTGGCGGTGGCCAGGGCGCCTAAAAACTCACTGTCACTCGCGGAAAGGCCCTGAAACTCCAGTCCGGCGGTGCAGTGGGTTTCGTTTTGCCTTGTCCATATGCTGACTGCCATGGCAATGATTGTTCGGTCATTGATCTTGAAGCCGACTCTCACCCTTTCTCCCGTGTTTAGTTTTTTGGGCGAGAAAACCCTGACCCCGCTCTGGCTCAAATCAACGACCGTGGCATCGAAAACACCATGTCCGGCGGTGGCTATTCTGATGGGGATGGAGTTGATATTCCAGGTCAGCACTCCCTTGAGGCTATTGATGTCAACCCTGGCGTGACGACGGCGATCTTTGCCCTGCAGACGCTGGTCGTACTCGTCGTCCATCTCGAGTTTCAAAGAGGGAATATCATCCCAGTTGTGTTCCGATCCTGACATAGTTCACTTAAAATTATGAATGCAGTGTAATTTTTATAATCTCTTATTTATATATAAACCATTGAATTTCAAGCAATATTTTGGATTCGGTGTTGATTTTCAGTGATATTTTCGGATTCTTCGACCGTCCGGAGAAAAACTGGAGTCTTTCGGGCTATTTTCAGGGTGACCTTTCTTCAGGGAGAGAAAGCCGGCCGGCAAGAGCAGGCGGAGGTGTGGCGGAACCTCATCCGGGTTGCACACATGAAAGGGGATGGAGATGGTGTTCTGGAGTACACTCCGGCTCTGAAGGTTACCCCCTAAAAGCGATACACCATCGACAGGATGTATTCATCGATGAATTCGCCGATGCTCGCCGCCATGTCGATCTGCACCTTTTCCGAAGCGACAAAGCCGATCCCTCCCGAATAGATGTGGTCGTCTTCGCCGGGCATGGTCAGGCTGCTCGCCGGTATCGACTTGTTGGTGGTGTAAAATTTGTGTTCGGGCCGGAAATAATAACCGCACCGCAGTGCCATGGGCGTGGCTCCGGCATTGAAAACATATTCCAGGCCGACGTGATATTCCTGTTCATCATCAATTTCAATATAATCGAGGTCATTTCCTCCGGCCATTAAAGGCAGTAGTTTCAGGTTTTTCTTCAACTGCGAATACATGACATGGTTTACATCGGCAGCCAGAGTTACACTGGAAAAGAGGCGGAAGGAGAGTCCAAGGCTGTAGACGTCAGGTACCTTTAAGGTGTTTTCGATCTTGTCCTGCAGAACAAAATCCCGGCTGTAAAGATTGTCCCAGCGATAGATGTCCTTGTGGGTCGTAAATTCAGGCCCGTAGCGGTAGACAAGGCCCAGATTGAACAGGTCGGCCGGGCTCCAGAGCAGTGAGGCGCTGTAGTACTGGTCCTTGTCTTCGCCGTCGACGAGATAGATGAAATCGCCGGGGACGCCATCGGTTTTTTTGGCCTGGAAGTAATAGTCAAGTTCCGCGAAACCGAAAGAGGCGCCCAGAGAAAAACTGTCGGAGAGTTTAAAACCCATCCCGACGGCGAGGACATCGGCGGTAATATCAAGTTTATTCGTTGCGGTGCCCAGCGGGAAGCTGCTTTCAAGATCAAGGAGCTGGTGGCGATACACGGCAAAGGTCGCATTGTCTTTCGGATGGACGTAGCTTAGAAAAGAGATGCCGTACACCCGGTCTTCGTAATCTTTATGGACCCCAGGTCCCAGGGTCAGACGGTTCACAAGCCCGGAATTCTTGTATTCAACCGAAACCTCCGGTGCGGTCAGTATCGCCAGGCCGGCGGGGTTGGTATAGGCCGCGGTTGCATCATCGGCAACCCCGGTAAAGGCTCCGCCCATCGCATTGGCACGTGCTCCAGGGTTATTGATCCTGAAATCCATGGTGTAGACATCGGTGTCGAGGACCAGGGCTGAGGCGGTTGTATAGAACAGCAGGATTATCAGTATGGTCAGCACAAGAGACTTTTTGGTCATTTCCCCCTCCGGAAATATGGGTTTGCACGGATGCGGTTTCGAGGCCCAGGCGATTCCCGGTCAGGAAGCCTGACGCGGATCAGCACCCTTCATCGTATAAAAAAAGGGAAAGCGATTTCCAGATTTTTTTTATCAGCGGCTTGGGGGAGGGGATTGAAAGATGGGTTCAACAGCTTGTCTGCTCGTACCGACTTAAGCGAGCTTGCGAGACATCGAGACTTATGCCCCCGAGGGGTACTGAAGGGGAGAGCCGAAGGGTGAAAGTTGATTTTGACCTGACCCTGAATCCGTGACGGCTCAGTGCGATCTTCCGTCTCAAGTGGCTGGAATTGCCTGCAAAGTTCACGGATTCAGGCTGACGCAAGGTGTTCCGGCAAACCAGACCGGGATTATGCAAAAGCCAGGCAAAGTCCCCCATTTTTCCAGGAAAATCAGAAAAACCGTTTCCGAGAACTAAAAAAAGAACAGATATCCAAATCCCCCCGCAGACATCAAGGAAATTTCCTGGTAGATGCTATGGAAGGGGGTAAAACAATGTCTGAACTTATAAACGGTTATGAAATCAAATTGATAGATGAAACCAGGATTGAGGCAATCCCGAACAAACATGGATTATTCGAGTTTGAAATCGATGATTTCCTTATTCTGATTACAAACGGTGATGTTGCTGTGAAAACAAAAATTGATAACATGCGATTTGTACCTGAAATCCTCAGCATCCAGAAAGCGAAATTAGAAAGGCCGTCCGCTGATGAGTTCGCCAGGGAAACGAGAACCGAGGGTGATAAAGAAATGGGGGCCTTTAAAACCTGCATTCGTTGTGGTGGCCGCAACTATTGCATAATAAACGGCTGCGCAAGGACCCCTTGCGGCTCAATCTGCGATAGTATGTAAGCAGTTAGGTCGACACGACAGCTTTAATTCACCGGTCAGGACATTCAAGAGATCTGTTGCCAGATCCGATGATAGTCTTTGGATCTTCCGACCGCAAAGTAACTATACGAAATTACAGGGTATTATTCCTGGCTGAAACGGAATGGCCACTTTTTCTGGTGACGTTCAGAGTTTTCTGGATTGTTCCGCTTCAATTCTTTTCAGGTATTTTTCCGTCTCTTCGAGGATGTTCTGCTCCTCCTTGTCCACCTGATTGAAGAAGGCGCAGGAAGCGCAGCTGGTGATTTTGGCGGCGAAGATGCCCTGGACCTTGCCGCGGCAATAGGTTCCCGATACCGCCCAGCAGATCCTGCCGCCCATGGTGCCGGAATTGATGCCGTCGGCCTTTTTCTCGATTGCCGCCGGGCAGACACCGAATTCATCGACTTTGTTGCCGCCCGGTTCGCGGCCGCATTTTTTGAATTCCCAGCAGTTAAGTTTTCTGGTCATAAGCTCTTGTCCTGGCTGAGGTGATGATGGGTCCTTTTTAAGGAGTTGTTATCATTTACATGTTATTATATGGCTGCTTCTTCTTCGGGTCAAGTTGTTATAAAATCGTTCTCTTTTGCAGTTCCGCAGGCTTCGGGCGAGAGAAAGCAGAGCCGGTCTGTCAGTGTTTGAGCTTCCGCACCACCATCAACCGCAACTCGGTCATGTCTTCAATGGCATACCTGATGCCTTCCCGGCCGAGGCCGCTTTCCTTCACTCCGCCATAGGGCATCTGGTCGGCGCGCCACGACGGTACGTCGCCGATGATCACTCCGCCCACCTCAAGGGTATCCCAGGCCTGGTGCGCCTTGTAGATGTCCCGGGTGAAGATCCCGGCCTGAAGGCCGAACGGGCTGTCGTTGATCTCGGTCAGGGCGGCGGCAAAATCGGTGAAGGGGGAAAGCACTGCGACCGGCCCGAAGGCCTCTTTCCTGCAGAGATCCTCGCCGGGCGGCACATTCTCCAGCAGGGTCGCGTCAAGGAGCGCGCCGTTTCTGGTCCCACCGCAGAGAACTCTCGCCCCGTTGCCCACAGCGCTGCCGATCCATTCTTCCAGCCGGATCGCCTCTTTTTCGGAGATCAGCGGGCCGATGAAGGTTTTTTCCTCTTTCGGGTCACCTGCAATGAGGGCTTTCGTCGCCGTTACCAGTCTCTCCCGGAATGTATCGTAGATATCTTCATGGACCATGATGCGCTGCACCCCGACGCAGCTCTGGCCGGACTGATAGAAGGCGCCGAAAACGATCCTGGCCACCGCATCTTTGAGATCAGCATCGTGATCGACCAGGCAGGCGGCGTTCCCCCCGAGTTCGAGGACCACCTTCTTCTTTCCGGCTTTGGTTTTAAGTTGCCAGCCCACCGCCGGAGAGCCGGTGAAGCTCAAGAGTTTCAGTCGTTCGTCCTCGGTGAAGAGTCTTGCCCCGTCACGGCGGCAGGGCAGGATCGAGAAGGCTCCCGGCGGCAGATCTGTCTCGGCCAGAGTCTCGCCGATGATCAGGGCGCCGACGGGAGTGAGACTCGCCGGTTTCAGGATAAAGGGACACCCTGCGGCAATGGCCGGGGCGACCTTATGGGCCGCCAGATTCAGTGGAAAATTGAAAGGGGAGATGAACGAGCAGGGGCCGATGGGGACCCGTTTCGTAAAAGAAGAGTAGCCGGTGGTCCGGGGGCTGCGGTCCAGTTCCAGGTATTCGCCGGCAATCCGCACGCTTTCCTCGGCGGCGATCTTGAAGGTTTCAATGAGCCGGGTCACTTCGCCGCGGCTGTCCCGGATCGGTTTCCCCGCCTCGATACAGAGGGAATCGGCAAGTTCCTCGGCCCGCGCACTGAACCGGTCAACACAATGCTGCAGCACATTCTGCCGCTGCCAGGCGGGCATCTGCCGCATCGGCTCGGCCGCCTTTACCGCCAGTTCTATTGCCCGGTCAATCGCACCATCATCGGCGAGGGCGACCCGGGCCGCGATTTCGCCGGTATATTTATCGGTGACCGCAAGGTCGGTGTTCGGCTGTTCAGGCTTATTGGCCAGGTAGTAAGGGTATTCCTTGTGGATCATTTTTTCACCTCTAGATCACGCACTGAATTTTTCCCAGCCGCTTGCTCAGTTTGATGTTTTCCCGATAATCGATGGGAACCGAGATCAGGACCGGCCGATCGGCGGCAAAGGCCTTTTCCAGGGTCGGGAGCAGGTCGCGGGCCTTTTCGACTTTATATCCCAGACAGTCAAAGGATTCGGCGAGTTTTACGAAGTCCGGATTGTTGAAATGGAGGTCGGTGTGGCGGCCGAACTGCATCTGCTGCTTCCACTCGATCAGGCCGTAGCCGCCGTCCTCCCAGATCATGATCACGATGTTCGCCCCGATCCTTCTTGCGGTCTCCAGTTCCTGGACATTCATCAGGAACCCGCCGTCGCCGCAGATCGCGAGGATATTGCGGTCGGGATGGACGAGTTTGGCGCCGATGGCGGCAGGCAGGGCGAATCCCATGGAGCAGAAGCCGTTCGAGATCAGGCAGGTGTTGGGCTGGTCGCAGTGATAATAACGGGCGACCCACATCTTGTGGGCCCCGACGTCGCTCAGCAGGATATCGTCCGGTCCCATGGCTTCCCGAACGTCCCAGAGGACCTTCTGGGGGCGGATCAGACCTTCCGTGTCGTCATCCTTGTGTTCGGCCAGATCGTCGAGCATCCTGCCGCGCAGTTCCCGCTGCAGCGACAGCTCGTAGCGGGGCAGGGGGGAGGCTTTGAGCCGTTCGTTGAGCATCCACAGTGAGTGGGCCAGGTCGCCGACGACTTCCACGGTAACCGGGTAATGCTCGTCGGTTTCGGCGGGCAGAAAGTCGATGTGGATGATTTTCCGGGAGGTGTCTTTGCACTCGCACTGGTTCCAGATCCGGGGCGGGTATTCGACCAGATCATAGCCGAGGGTGATCACCAGATCGGCCTGGTCGACGGCCTCCCAGGCGTAATCCCGCGACTGGAGACCGATGGTGAAGAGCGAATAGGGGGCGTGCCGCGAGACCGAACCCTTGCCCATGAAGGTGCTGATCACCCCGATGCCGGTTGTTTCGGCGAGTTTTCTCAGCTGTTTGCAGGCCCTTTTGCGGACGGCCCCGTTCCCGGCCAGGATGACCGGGGTTTTGGCATTCCGGATCAGCTCGACCGCCTGGTCGATCACCTTGTCGGCAGGGACCGGCCGTCTCGGGTTCATCACCGGCACCGGGCGGCTGTCGACTTCGAAGGCGGCGATGTCGTCCGCGAGTTCAATATGGCAGGCCCCCGGTTTTTCGGTCTGGGCCAGCTTGAAGGCCTTGCGGACCACCTCGGGGATATTCATCGTGTGCAGGATCGGCTGGGCCCACTTGGTGATGGGGTCGAACATCCCGACCACATCCATGTTCTGGTGGCTTTCCTTGTGCTGGCGGCGGCTGTCGGCCTGGCCGGTGATCACCACCAGCGGCGAGCGGTCCATATTGGCGTCGGCCACCCCGGTGACCAGATTGGTGGCGCCGGGGCCGAGGGTGCCCAGGCAGACGCCCACCCGGCCGGTCAGCCTGCCGTAGGCGTCGGCGATAAAGGCCGCGCCCTGTTCGTGGCGGCAGAGGATGAATTTGATCGGCGAATCCTCGAGGGCGATCATGAAATGGGCGTTTTCCTCGCCGGGAACGCCGAAGATATATTCAACCCCTTCATTTTCAAGGCATCTGACAAAGAGTTCCGCTGCGTTCATGGTTTTTCCCAACTGTCCGGATTGCAGGCCCGGCCCTTGAAATTGAAGAGAAACTTTAACCCCTTCTTGACGGTGTCCGAGAATATTTTTTCAGTAAACACTGCCCCGGTCACTCGTTTGTTGATCTCGGTCAGGGTCGGGTAGGGGTGGATGGAGCCGGCGAGACCGGAAAGTTTGAGGCCGCCGTTCAGGACCGCGATCCATTCGCCGAGGAGATCTCCGGCGCGGGGGCCTAAAATCTGCACGCCGATCGGTTTTCCTTTGACTCCGACCAGAAGTTTGATTTTCCCCACCTCTTCCCCTTCGGCCAGGCTCCGGTCGTTGTCACGGAAATTCTCGGTCCAGACCCGGTATTCAATCCCGGCCTTCTGCGCCATCTTCTCATTCATACCGATGCTCGCAAGTTCCGGCCCGGTATAGGTGCACCAGGGCATCCAGGTGTAGTCGACCTTGCGCGGCAGATGGAAAACGGCGTTACTGACCACGATCCCACCTTCGTACCCGGCGGCGTGGGTGAACTGATAGCCGCCGATCACGTCCCCGGCGCCGTAGATGTGTTTTTGACTGGTCCGGAGCCTGCCGTCGACCTTGATTCCCTTGCGGTCGAAGTCCACTCCGGCCTGGTCAAGGCCCAGCCCGTCAACATTCACGGCGCGGCCGAGGGCCACAAGGATCTCGGCGGCGACAAGCTTTACTGTGTCTCCGGCGGCTGTTTCGATGGTGACCTGTTTTTCCCCGCCGAGGTCATCGGCCCTGAGCATGTTGCAGCCGAGATGAAAGGTCACCCCTTCTGCCTGGAGGACAGTCATCACCTCGTCGGCCATGTCCCTGTCTTCCTTGGAGAGAATCTGGCCGCTCCGCTGGAGAACGGTGATCTGTGAGCCAAGACGGGCGAATGCCTGGGCCATTTCAATGGCGATCGGGCCCGCGCCGAGGATGATCATCGATTCCGGCAGCTTGTCGAGAGAGAAGATTTCCCGATTGGTCAGATAGGGAACCTTGTCGAGCCCTGCGAGGGGCGGAATGGCGGGAGAGGTGCCGGTGGCGACCAGCCAGGATCTGGCGGTGACCGCCTTGCCGTTAAGGTCGATCGAGTGCTCGTCGGTGAAGCGCGGTTCACCGAACTCAACCTTTGCCCCAAGACGGCAGAACCGTTCAACCGAGTCGTGTTTCTGGATCACGCCGATCACCTGTTTTATCCTCGCCGCGACCTGCCTGAAATCAACGGGGCCTGGAGATACCGGCGGCAGGCCGAATTTTTCCGCCTGTTGCAGCTGGTGATAGACATGGGCTGTTTTGATCAGGGTCTTGCTCGGGACGCAGCCGTAATGGAGGCAATCGCCCCCGAGTTCACGCTCTTTTTCCACGAGCAGGGTGCGGGCGCCCAGCTGGGCGGCCCCGGAAGCGACGGTGAGCCCTGCCGCGCCGCCGCCGATGATGCCGATATCGTAGTCGTAATCAGCCATTGAATTCTCCTTCTCCGGTCGCCGGCCGGAATTTGCGGCGATAGAGGGCCAGTAGTTTTTTGACCGTGATCGGAAAGAGCCCGAGGATGATAAATGATCCGAGAAGAGCGGGGGAGAGGACGCCGGACAATGAATCGATCTTTGCCAGTTCCTTGCCGGCATTGACAAAAACAAGGGTGCCGGGGAGCATGCCGATCTGGGAGACCCAGAAGAAGGTGGTGAGCGGCATCCTGGTCATGCCCATCGCCAGATTGATCACGAAGAACGGGAAGACCGGGATCAGCCGCAGGGTGAAGAGGTAGAAGGCCCCTTCTTTCTCAATGCCCCTGTTCATCGCCGCGAGTTTGTCGGCAAACCTGTTCTGGACCCAGTCCTGGAGGAGATAGCGGGAGACCATGCAGGCGAGGGTCGCGCCGATGGTGCTGGCGAAGGAGACGACAATGGCGCCGGTAACAAAACCGAAAAGCCCCCCGCCGGCGAGGGTCATCACCGCGGCACCGGGCAGAGAGAGGGCGGTTACCAGGATATAGATCCCCATGTATGAGCCGATCACCGGAATCTGGTGGTTCAGGTACAGCTCCTGGAAGCGGGCTTGCGATTCTTTAAGATATTCCAGGGTCAGGTACTGGTCCAGACCGAGAGATCTGAAGATCACGATGGCGAGAATTGCCGCGATGACCAGCACGATTCTGTTGATGTTCTTTTTGTTCATATCCGGTCCCGGGTTTTGGCTCAACGACAATGGGGCATTATGGCAGAAATCAGAATTTAAGACAAGCAGGAGAGGGAGGCAGATTGCTTGCGTGCTCATCATGAATTCCGGTGGGAAAATAAATCGACCTGAAGGAGGGGTGGTTCAGCTATTTCTGAGCGGTTTGGCTCTTTCCCGGAGGAGCTGTTGTTCCCGATGGATCACGTATTTCGAGATCGCATCAACCACTTCAAGCTCTTCACGGAATGAGATGCCGAAATATATTCGTTTGGTAAACCCGTCGGTAAAAGATCTGACGATCATTCCTTCCTTGATCAGGGGCAGCTGCCGGGAGGAGCCGGAGCCGTTTTCTCCGGTGGGTACCCGGATCGTGATGTCGCGGAGTTTCACCTGGTCGTCGGGACAATGGCTTTCCGCGTCTGTTGAGATCAGCATCCCGCCGCCGCTTATATCGCTGACTATGGTGGAGCTGAACTGAATGTCCTGCTGCCGGAAAGAGGCTTTGCAGCCAACCGGTGGCGCCACCCGAAAATAGCGGCGTCTTTGCAGACGATGGATTTTTTCTGGGAGGGAGGTGTAGATGGTATCGTGGGTGGTGCAGATGACGCTGGTCCTGAAGAAATTCCATACTTTGCAACTGTCGCGGAAGTATACTTTGGCCGAGGAAATTGTTTCCTCCCAGTCAAGGGGTTTGCCGATCAGGAGATTTTTTGCATCGCGACCGGTTAAAACCGTTTCTCCTGATCGGTACAAACCCGAAACCATCGTCATGAAGAGACGATCATTACTGATTGAGTGCAGAGTTCTTTCAATGGTCGCGGGATGATCCGCCGAGGTAAATTTTTCGGGGCTGATCCGCCAGGGGCGGGTTGTTTCTGCACTGATCATAGAGGCTCCGAATGGTGTGAGACGTCATGAATTACAGAACGCCCATAACGTATTCTCCATAATCGGCAGGGAGGAGTCAATCACAAAACAAAAAAAGCCGCGGGAATGGCTGTCGCCACTCTCTCGGCTTTTCAGTCGGGTGATCGGGAGGGGATTTCTATCTTTGCCTGTCATTATCCTGTTGTTGCATAGAGATGAATTCTCTCAGCTTTTCCCGGACATCAGTGTTGTCTTCGAATGAGACGCCATGATACATCCACTCTGTTTCTGCATCCTTGAAGGACCTGACAATTCTTCCTTTGTGGATGATCGGCAGGACAAGGTGGCCGTCTTCATTAAGATTTTTAGTTGAAGGGTGGCGGGGCAGGGCGATGGCGATTTCGCTGATACTTGATTCATCCATGAGCTGGGACTCATTGTTGCATGTGCAGATCAGCATTCCGGCGGCGCTGATGTCCATGACCAGGCCGCTGCTGTGGAACTGATTTTCTTGCCAGAAAATAGCCCTGGTACCGGTCGGGGTGATGATCCGATTGTATTTGCGGCGCTGCAGCCGGTAGATGTTCTCCGGGTAGGTTGCACAAAGGGAGTACGGGCAGTCACTGATGATTCGGGTCTCAAAAAAATTCCAGACATTGAAGATGTCCTGAAAGTAAACCCTGAAGGAATTGATTGAAGTTTCGTCGAAGTCGAGAGGTTTGTCGATGGAGAGTGTTTCCAGGTCGCGTCTGATCAGGATCGTGTTGCCGTATCGATGTCCGGCCTCCGAGGTGAGGACCAGCAGAGTGTGTTCATTCTTGATGACGTTTATCGTCTTGTCGATGATCTTCTGATTGTCAATTCTGTTAAAATCCCTGATGTCGATGGACCATGGAGATCTGACCAGATCCTGGTCATAGATCGGGTCCCCCGACACCTTTTTTTCAAAGGTGCTGAAGCCTTGGTTCTGCATGTTCTTTTTGCCCCCAAAAAGAATTTGTGAATACCCTTGCCGCAGCATAGAAAGCATAAAACAATAGCACTTTGACCGAACGAGAATCTCCGGTCATTTTGTAAGCTGATGCAAGGCCATGATCAAGAAAATGAAATTATTCTAAAAAGAAATGGTCAACAGGCGCACAGTCCCCACTGCGCGGACATTTCTTTCCCCTGGATAATTTCAGGCCTCATATTAGCACAGGAAGCGCCGCGGACGCAATACTACTGTGAATTCCTGTTGTATAATTAATCTGTGCCGGCCGCTTAAGATCAAATGAACGCCGGTAAAAGTGTGCTCTCAAACCATTTGCGAGACTGGCGTTCGCAAAGGTTTGAGAGCACCCGGACAGGCATCCGTCTGCCAGGGTTGGAGACGGTCGACCATTCAGTATCCTCCGGATGGGGGAACAAACAGAGGATACCAGTTCACTGTTACTTCAGCGGCGGGTCTCAGGCAATACCTGAAAAACCCTTGTCCTGTACGGGGAAACCACAGGTTTCGCGATTGAAAGCAAACACCGGAGGGTATTCCTTTACCTGTTTCTGTAATAAGGGGATATAATGTCGGTAACGAACCAGTTCCAATTATTTCGGCTGTTTTGAAAAACAGCCGCAAAGTTTTTTTTGAATGGTTCGCGAATTCAGATGGAAAATCAGCTCTCGGGGGGATCGAGTTTTCGTTATTTCAATGTTATTAACGACTTCAACCTAGAGGGCTTGTGTATTGAGATTGATTTTTCCTTGCCGTACGAGCGCGTGATCCGTGCTTTAGAGCAGATCAGAGAGTGGCGTGGCAAGCTTAAGACAATCCGTTGTGACAATGGCCCTGAATACATCAGCAGCATGATAATTGAATGGGCTGCTAAACGGGAAATTCGCCTTGGACATATTCATCCCTGTAAACCGCAGCAAAACGTATATGTTGAACTCTACAACCTTACTGTCCGCTATGATTGTCTGGCTCAATACTTCTTGACTCAATCGAGGAAGTGCAAGAGTATGCGACACGGTGGCTTTGAACCTATAACAATGAATGGCCAAATTTGGCAATAGAGGGGATAACTCCCAGCCAAAAAATGGCTCAGGCAGCTTAGGAGCTACTTTTGACGCCCATTAAAAATGTGAGGATTACCATATGACCGCTTTTGAACTGAACGATGTCGAATGCCGGGTGCTGGGCGCCCTGATGGAAAAATCCATGACCACGCCGGAATACTATCCGCTGTCCCTGAATGGTCTTGCCAACGCCTGCAACCAGAAGTCCAATCGCAACCCGGTGCTTTCCCTCGATGAGAGTGTGGTGGTGAGAGGGCTGGACGAACTCAAGGAAAAACGTCTGGTGGTCCAGAGTGATGCGAGCAGAGTCCCGAAATATGAGGAGCTGCTGGTCAAGTCCAAAAACCTGGTCGCCCGTGAGGCGGCAATCATCTGTTTACTGTTGCTGCGAGGGCCTCAGACCTCCGGTGAACTCCGGGGCCGGTCTGAGCGCATGCACAAATTTGAAACTCTGGAGGAGGTAAACGAAACGCTCGATGCCCTCGCAGATCTGGGGATGGTTGTGAAACTTCCACGGCAGCCGGGGCGTAAGGAGGCGCGATTCTGCCATCTTCTGGCGGGGGATCCGGATCTGGAAGCATTTGAATCCGCAGCAGCTCCCGAGCAGGCAACGATCCAGGTCAGGGCGGAAAATGAGCGGATAAAAAAGCTTGAAGAGGAAGTGGAGGAATTGAAGGATGAGATGGCCAGGTTAGCCGGGGCTTTTTCCGATTTCAAGGCCCAGTTTGAATGAGACGACTCTTTTCAAGGCGCTTCTCTTTATGGGAAGAACAGCATCAGACCGGTCGGACAGAACACCGACCGGTCTGATGATTTTCCTGAACTTTCACCCTTCGGGTATAAGTCTCGTACGAGCAGACAAGCTGCTCAACTCGGCTTTAATTTACAGTAAAACCTACAGAGGAAAGAACGGCTCCTGACGGATCCTGGATTTCCACCCGCCATGCTCCGGTCCGGCCACCAAGTTTTTTGCTGGAATACGTTCTCCATCGCCCACCCTGTCTGATCGGCAGGGTGATTCTGGCGGTTTCGTCACCTTCGTGCAGCCAGACGAAGCTCAGCTCAACATCGGCACTGATATCGTTGGCTTCCATGAAGGCATACACCGTTCCGGTGTCGACACTGAAAGATTCGGCCGCACCGACAGGTTCCCGGTCAGCGATTCCGGTGCAGGTGACCAGACGGCTGATCGACATACTGGCTTCATCCTGGGCAAAGGCTGTGGTTGCGACCAGAAGGGAAAGTGAAAGCAACATCAATACCTGAAAAGCTTTTCTCGGACTCATTTTTTAATACCTCCTGAATGATATTTTTGTCAGATGAACAGATTGATTCAAATAGTTTATACCGGTACCCGGTTGCCGTTTATTATACTCAATAAACGGAGCATGTCGATTCTCTTATTTCTACCGGTGTTTTGTCAAGAGTTTTTGTCAGGCCTATGGATAAATGAATATTAGTAAATAGTAATTATTTTCACCTTGACTTTGGAAGGAGTGGGGATCTAGAATTCCATGATGAAGTAATGATCTGGCCGTAGGTATTCCGACGGTGAAAGTTTCAGAAGGTTTTCACGGAGATCGCCATGAATAGAAAAATGTTTGGGGTTACCCTTTTGTTCGTCCTGTTGATTCTCTCTGCCTGTGCGGTGCGGCGCCCGCTTTTTTCACCGCATCGTGGAGCAACCAGGGATCATATTGAAGCCAAAACAATCGAGGATTGTCTCGTCTGTCATCGTGAAAACATGCCACACGATCCGGGCCGGGGAGACTGTCTGCGATGTCACAGATTATTGAGAGGAGACCAGCCATGAAAAAATTATTGATAACCTTGCCCCTGCTGTTTCTTGTTGTGTCCTGCGGTCCCATCATCGGCCAGATGATGAGACTTTCCGAGGGGGTGAAGAGTTTCAGGGTTGTTGAAGGTGATCTCGGCATCCTGAAACAGGAAAGAAAGATTCTTGTGGTAGGTCCTTTCGCCAAAGCGCCCGGCGCATATTATATCGCCAGGGGAGATGAGGCGGCGGCCTTCGCTCAGGAACTGAACAATAACCCTCCTCTCAGAGCCGACATCTACATGGGGGGCAGATATGGGGACCTTGAAGCGACAGCTTCCGCCGTCAGGGCGATGGGTGGTTCCAGGATGCAGAGTGAGCTGGGGATTTCTTTTGCACCGGACCTGATCATGACCGGGACCATTCTTGAGCGGGAGACCATTGTGGCGCCAACCAGGGGGATCATCATGCAGGTCGGATACCGCCTGGAGTTTTTTGATCCGGCAAGCAAGCAGAAGACCGTCGTCGAAATTGTGGTGAAAGACCATTTTAAGGACTGCGTGAAGACGGTGGTCGGTGAACTGCTTGGCACGACTGCAGGGTAATCTTCGTTATTCCTGGTCAGAATACTGATGATCCGGGCCTTCTCTGATCAGCTTCAGCTGGTCCTGAAGGTCCCGGATTTCTTTTTTCCAGTAGGATTGGGTGCCCCAGTCATGGGTTGGCGGGCCGGCGCCGTCTTCAGCCTGGTGCGCGCACCAGGCGATGAAGTGGATGTAACGCATGGCCCGCAGGGGCTCGATCAGTTGCAGTTCCCGGCGGTCAAATGGCCGGAACGTCTCGTATCCTTCCAGAAAGAGATCAATTTCATACAGACAATGGTTCGGGTGATCGGGCAGCAGCATCCACAGGTCCTGCACCGTCGGGCCGAGGGCCATGTCGTCAAAGTCGATCAGGAAGAATGATTCCCCGGGCCGCTGGATAATGTTTGCGGAATGGCAGTCACCATGGATTCTGATTGATTTTACATGTTTGAACAAGGGTGCTATTTCACGAATCAGTTCATTGGCGGTGTCGGTAAAAAGAGCAAGGGATTCGGCGGGGATGAAATTTCCTTTTGTCAGAAAAGTCAAATGCGCTCTGGTCGAACTTTCCGGGTGGAGCGTGATCCTTTCCCTTGAAGCATGGATTTCTCCCACCAGATGGGTTCTTGCCATTAAACGGCCGAGTTCAAGCCATTGCTCCTCATTGTATTCATCTACCAGTCTGCCGCCTTTACGCTCGAATATCGAAAAATTCACCCCGGAGAAGCTGCCGAGGGTGTTCCCGTGTCGCAAGACCAGAGGAGGGATGACCGGTATGTCATGGTCGATGAGTTCCCGCATGAATTCATGTTCGTCCAGCAGGGCCTGTTCAGACCAGCGGTCAGGTCGGTAAAACTTGATGATCAACCCTTTTCGGTCACGGGTTTCAAGTTCGTATACCCGATTGATATAACTGTTCAGGGGACGGCAGATGCCGCTGCATTTGACCCCGAGGGATTCCTCAGCGAGATCAAGGATGGTGTCGGGATTCAGGTTGCTGAATATCTTTGTTTGCGTCTCTTTCATAATGGTTATGAGCTGAGACTAATAACTTGTCGTATCAAAAAGCAAATTAATTTATATTTATTAACAGTTGCGGCTTGCGTTCTTTGTCTCAGGATGCCGGGAGTGAAAAGTAGAAATGAAATCACCTGCGTCAGGATGTGAATACTTTCGCTTCCGGGTGTTTACTGCTGACTTCTGATACCCAACGGCACAAAGTCCCATATTGTTTGCTTTCCTTGGCGGATCAATTCATTGCAGGTGGAACAGAATATTCATATGACGGGGAATCTTTTTCAGAATCTCTTCCGGGCGATTCGGGGTCGGAGGCATTTTGCTGCCAAGGCTGTTATCCCGGTGATCATGGCGGCGAGCCTGCTTGCCGGTTGCTATGAGAAGGCAACTGATCTTGCCACGGGTGAACATGGCAAGGGGGACCTGATAATCAGCGCCGGAGAGCATAAAACACGGGTTCTTGACGGCAGGAGCAAAAACCGTTCTCCGGATTTTCCCAAAGAGTATGTGGTCATCGGTTCGGATCGCTATGAAGTTGGCGAGCCCTGGCTGGGGCACCGGATCGTTGTTGAACAGAACCCCCGGAATCTTGAACTTGTAATGTTGCCCAGGAAGTATGGTGAAGAGGAGCGAGAGATCTATGTGACCCGTGAAACCAGGGATGCCTTTGTCAAGATGGCGGAAGCGGCTTTACAGGACGGGGTTATTCTGAAAGTTGATTCAGGGTACCGGAGTTTTTCCTACCAGGAACAGATCTATAAAAAGAAACTGGTTGAAGGGCAGACTTTTCACGATATTTCACGCTGGGTTGCTCCGCCCGGATATTCCGAACATATACTCGGGACAACTTTGGACCTCACCCCCAGTAACTGGACATTTTCTAAAACGGCGGCGGAAAAATGGCTGCTGAAAAACGGCGGAAGATTTTCGTTCAGGCAGAGTTATCCCCGGATTTCCAGGAAAGGGTTCGCCTGGGAACCCTGGCACTGGAAATACAGCGAACAAGGGTAAAGCTTAAGTTGAGCAGCTTGTCTGCTCATACGAAACTTATACCCGAAGGGTGTAAGAGAGGCTTCTTTTTCTGAAGATGATTATCTGGCGGCAAGTTTTACTTCAATGGTATTTGCCTGCAGACCGGTCACCCTGAGCTTCGGCTCTTTCAACCCGCTGATTCCATCGGCGAGATCATTGATGCTGCCCTGGAAACTGACTTCCAGAACGGCAGAGCCACCCTGGAAGCTTCTGGTCTGGATCTGCCCCATGCCCCTCAGTTCGCGTAACCCCTCGCTGATGGCGTTCAGATCGGTGTAGCTTATTGAGGCAAGATTGATCTGAAAAGTTGCGGATTGATAGACATCCTTGCTCCACTGCTCAAGGATTGCAGTAACCATCTCCTGGGCAAGTTTTCCGGTTGTTTCCTCAAGAGGCTGCAGGGAGGCGGCTCCGGAAGCGGGAAGTGAGTCGTAACCTGAATAGAGAATCTTGGCGGTGTCAGTCTCCAGGGCTTTCAGGCGGATCTCATTGGTGAAGAAACGCATGCTCCGGCCCAGGACCTTTCTTTCATCAACAAATGAGCGGCGCACATCCGCCTCGATAAGGATTTCCGCTCCGAAATCTTTCGCGAGGCTTGCGGCCTGAGATGGATTGTCGGCCAGCAACAATGATGAGAGTTGTTTTTTGCGGCTGGTCTGGGACGCATCCACCAGTCTGAAACCTTTCTGGAGAAGGATTTTTTCCAGCTGGTTTTCCGAACTCCGGTTGCCTTCAAGCTCGACCCCGAGAAAAGAGCTGTTCGTCTCCCGGCTGTGGACCAGGACCATCACCCTCGGGTTCTGTTTTTTGCGGAGGATGATCCCGATCGCTTCAAGTTCTTTGGCCAGTTCGGCCATCTTCACCAGGGCTTTGATTTTAACTTCGTAGATTCCGTCTTCCTTCTTCTCGTTCAGTATCTCGTATTTCTGCACAAAACCGCGGCTTTCCGAATATATCCGGTCTTCGATGAGCATCATCTGCTGGACCAGGGTCTCCGATGAAACGTAGGTTCCGACCCCCTGTTCGACCGCTTTTCGCAACGCGTCATTGATCGCGGCATCGCGAGCCTTTGCGGGTTCACCTCCGCCAAGGCCGGTGGCGACAACCTCTTTGGCGCTGTCCTCGGCATGAGCAGGAAGCGGGATTGCGAAAACAATAAAGAAGAGAGCGGTAGCGATGCTGAACAGGGTCCGGAGGTTGTTCATGGGCGGATAACCTTTTCTGGGAGTGGTTGATCCTGCACGGCCCTTCATGACGAAGGTCCGTGCAGGGGGCGAAATTGGAATTGAAGGAAAGATCAGATGTCCGCCTGCTGGACCGACATGCCTTTGGCGATCGCGGTCCCCGAAACTATCTTGCAGATTGAAAGTTTGTCTTTCACGCTGATCACTTCGATCATTCCGGCAGTCTCCATGCTTTCGTCAAGAACTTCGCCGGTATCGGGGTCGCGGAGGGTGGTTGTTTCGCCGACTTTGAATTTCTGGCCGAGGGTGACACCTTCCCTCTCGCCCCGGTTGACGTATACCTTTCCGCCTTTGACCATGACTACAGAGCCGCTCCAGGGAATTCCTTCCAGCTGAGAGATCAGAAAACGTACACCCTCATCGACAGCCTGCTCAACCGCTTTGCCGGCATTGGTTTTCTTGAATCCGCCAAGGTTTCCCGACCATCCGTCATGGGATAATCCGACGGTCAGCCCTTTTTTCGAGACGCTGCCGACACATTTTCTGGAAGCGACTACCTGGCCGGTTGATGAGTCAACAATGTACAGCATGACGTTAATTTCAGCGGTGCTGATCTGGCCCCCGAGGGTGATTCCGGCATAACCGATTCCGCCTCCCGTGCCGCCGGTTTCCTCGGCAAAATGGGTAATTGCTCCTTTGATCAGAAGCTGGCCGGGGGTCATCTGACCGGTAACGACTTTTTTGCCGCCGCCGGCAGCCCTGCCGCTTGCGGCGAAATCCTGCTCTTCCATAGCTTCCTGGCGCATGTCTTTTTCACCGAGAACGATGAAGCGGTTCGTCTGGTTGAGCGAGTCGGTCAGGACTGCTCCCCAGGCAGAGCCGAGATCCCATTGGCCGGACCAGTTGGACTGGTTCTCAAATTTGGAAACGGCAATGGAATAGCGAAGACCCTTATACTCGGGATAGGCTTGGGCTGTAGTCGTTTCCTGACTGGCCGCATTGGTGATCTGGCAACCGTAAAGGGCAAGCAGGGAGATGAAAAACAGGGAGAGTATGGTGTTCTTTTTCATTTTCGGCCTCGTGAAGAAAGATTTTCCGGAAAAATGGATGGGTTGATTTGTCCTTATTCGCCTCAGATTAGATAAAAAAATCGGCTTTTGTCAATTTTTTACTGCATTTTAAAATATACGATTCACGACTGGTTTTGTTCAGCTATATATAGTAATGTTCTTGCCGTACCTAATTCAAATGATTAACAATTTTGATTGAGCGCTGTTTTTTCACAGGTGGATTCGGGGAAGTGGAGACAGGGGAAAGAGAGCTATGGGGAAAATTATCGTGAGTCTGCGCCTTTTATTCCGGGGAATGTTTTTTTTGTTGCTGCTTTCTGTTTTTGCCGTCGACCTCTCGGCGGCTGAAGACCATTTCCAGCAGAACGTGATCACCGGTCATCAGGGGGAAGTCCTCTCGGTTGCTTTTTCACCGGACGGCAAACTGCTTGCTTCGGGAGGATTGGACGGCAAGTTGCTGGTCTGGGATGCGGACTCGGGCAAGAAACTTCACGACCTTGGCGATAACCTGGAAGTAACGGCAGTGGTGTTTGCCCCCGATGGCCAGCGATTGACCTGTGCCGCACGGACCAAGGACAAGAACTACGTTCTGCAGATTTGGGATTTCAGCAGGGAAAAACTTCGGGAAACCATGGAAGGGCATACCCAGCAGATTAACTCCATCGCCTATTCCGCAGATGGCAAAACGATCGTCTCCGGCAGTGGTGACAATGCGGTGCGCACCTGGAAAGCCTCGAACGGACGGGAGATGGCCACCTATCAGGAAGGAAAGAGCGATATTCTGGGAGTGAGCTGGTCCCCGGACAGTAATTTCATAGCAAGCTCCGACAACTGGGATGCGAATATCCGGATCTGGGATGCCCAGAAGGATGCACTGGTCAAAAATCTTAAAGGGCACAGCGACTGGGTTTATGCTGTTGTCTACTCTCCGGACGGGAGCACCCTGATCTCGGCAAGCAAGGATGGTTCAGTCAGATTCTGGGATGTTGAAGCAGGAACCGAGCAGAACAACCTTCGGGAATGGTGGTGGGGTGAGGTCCATGACCTGGATCTGAATAAAGATGGAACATATCTTGCGGGCGCTACTGAAAAAGGCGGCGTCGTTCTCTGGTATGCCGACAGCGGCAAGGTCCTTTATGCTCTGGCTGGTCATCAAGGGACCGTAAATTCTGTAAAATTTTCGGATGACGGCAGGAGGCTTGTTTCAGGGGGCAAAGATGGTTCGATCATCCTCTGGAGGATGCCGGCACTGGGAGGGAGTGCGGCAGATTTCTCCAGGCTTGCCGAGGCGCATGAAAAAGGATCCGAAAAGATTCCCGAAGATCAGGAAGAGGCTCTTAAGTGGTACAGCAAGGGTGCTGCGCTGGGAGATATGGAATCAATGGTTCGGATCGGCACGATGCTTTCCGGCGGCAAGGGGCTGTCCAAGGATCTGAAAGGGGCCGCCGGCTGGTTTGAAAAAGCGGCTGAAAAGGGGCATCCTGACGCGCAGTACATGCTTGGTAAAATGTATGCCTTTGGCGAGGGGGTTGAACAGGACCAGGGGAAAGCCGCCCAATGGTGGACAAAAGCCGCCGATCAGGGACACGCGCTTGCCAGGAAAAAACTGGATATGAAGTTTGCCGCCATCGACAGCGAAACCCTTGATAAAGATTCCGTGAAGTGGCTTGCCAACGCTGCTGAAAATGGTGATTTGAAGGCGCAGTTCAACCTGGGCGTACTCTACCGGGATGGTGGTGGGGAGATTGAAAAAAGTGCCACCAAAGCGGTCAAGTGGTTTCGCAAGGCGGCCAACCAGGGGCATCTGGAAGCCCAATACAACCTGGCGGAAAGTTATGAGACGGGGATGGGGTCGCCCAAATCGGCAAAAAGCGCAATGAAATGGTACCGGCAGGCGGCTGAGGGAGGACATCTGGAGTCGCAGTTCAAATATGGCGAAGGTCTGGCGAAGGGCGACGGTGTTGATCAGTCCGACACCGAGGCTGTTGTCTGGTTCAGGAAGGCCGCCGAGCAGGGGCATGTGGATTCTCAGTTCATGCTGGGGAACATGTACCGGCTGGGTAAGGGAGTTGCCAAAAGTGATGCCGAGGCTGTGAAATGGTTCCAAATGGCTGCCGAGAAAGGCGATCAGCGGGTCATGTATGAGCTTGGTCTGATGTATACCCTTGGCAAAGGGGTCGGCAAAGATCCTGCCCAGGCGGCAAAATGGTATCTGGCCGCCGCCCAGCAGGGTGATGCCCGGGCACAGTTCAATATCGGTCTGATGTACAGTCTGGGGGAAGCAGTCAAGAAGGATGCCGGGAGAGCGGCAAAGTGGTTCGGCAAGGCTGCCGAACAGGGGAATGCCAAGGCTCAGTACCAGTATGGGCTCAGTCTTTCTACCGGCAGCGGCATCAAGAAAAACCAGGGTGAAGCGGTGAAGTGGTTCCGCGCCGCTGCTGAACAGGACCACCCCGGTGCACAGTACAGTCTCGGGGAAAGTTATGCCTCCGGAAAAGGTGTCAAACAGTCTGATCAGGAGGCGGTGAAGTGGTTCAGTCAGTCTGCCCAGAAAGGAAATGCTGCCGCCCAGCTTAAACTCGGGTTGATGTATGACCTGGGTAAATATGTGAAGGAAAACCGTACTGAAGCTGTCAAATGGTACAAGATGGCGGCTGAACAGGGGGATGCTGAGGCCCAGTATAATCTGGGGCGCAGTTATGCGACAGGGTCGGGAGTGAAAAGCAACAGCTCCCAGGCTGCCGAATGGTATGCAAAGGCCGCTGAGCAGGGTCATGTTACCGCCCAGTACAATCTTGGACTTGCCTATGCAAATGGTGAGGGAGTTAAAAAATCGGACAGGACGGCCGCTGAATGGATTATGAAGGCAGCTGAAAAAGGTGACCTTGAGGCGCAATATCGCCTCGGAGTATTTTATTGTACCGGAACCGGCGTCGACCAGGATTATATGAAAGCGGTTGAATGGTGGAACCGGTCGGCTCAAAAGGGGGATTCGCGGGCGGCTTTCTTTCTGGGATATATGTACGAAACCGGTTCCGGGGTCAAAAGAAGTGTCGACCAGGCCAGAAAACTCTATGCTACCGCAGCCAAGAAAGGCAATGTGTTTGCCCGACAGACCATCAGGGAACTGGCTGATTAAATGTTAATTTCAGGAATTGTCTGAGCGGTCGCAAATGAGCGGCCTTCACATAGTATGTGGTGGCAGACAACTGGAGTCGTTGTCTGTTTTTATTTGTTGGGGTTTGGGAAGAATACGGAAGTAAAAGGGCGGTAAAGTTCAAATCAACCGGCAATTCGGTTCAATTCGGGCATCGCAATCTCGCGGGAACGATAAATATTTATATGGAGAAGAACGTGAAAAAAAGAATAATCCTTGCAAGTATACTGATGATCATACCTGTGATGAGCGGTTGTGGCCAGCAGGCGGATAAAAGCGAAAAGAATATTGAGCTCAAGAGTTTTGACGACAAGGTCAGCTATGTTCTCGGTCTCGATATCGGAACATCTCTTCGGGAAACCGGGACCAAGATTGATCTTGCCACTTTCTACCGGGGAATCGAAGACAGTCTCAACGAGAAGAAGATCCTTATGGAAGAAGCTGATATTGAATCGACCAAAAGAGATTTTTCCAAAAAGATCCAGCAGGAATATGAAGCGAAAATGAAAGGGCTTGCCGATAAGAACCTCGAAGAGGGCAAGGCTTTCTTTGCCGCCAATAAGGACAAGGAAGGTGTGGTTGTCACCGAAAGCGGTCTCCAGTACAAGGTCCTGGTGAAAGGTGATGGGGCGACTCCCAAGGCCACGGATCAGGTTAAAGTTCATTATCGTGGCAAGCTGCTGAACGGCAAGGAGTTTGACAGTTCCTACAAGAGGGATCAGCCGGCAGCTTTCAGGGTCAATGGTGTCATCAGAGGCTGGACCGAGGTTCTGCAGTTGATGCCGGTCGGCAGTAAGTACGAGGTGTATATCCCCTCCGATCTTGCCTATGGTGATCGTGAAGTCGGGCCGGATATCGGTCCGAACGCAGCGCTGGTTTTTGAGGTGGAGCTTCTCGGGATAGAGTAAAATCCGCTCAGTTTCGGAAAAATTTTATCGCGGTAGATTTTCTGACATGGCAGCGGTGCTTACCAGAAGGATATTTCATTTTTTTGTGCCGGGCGGCCTGCTGCTGGCCGCCTGTATCATTTTTAATGGCAATGAGGGCATGCTCCACTGGCGGCCGGTGGTTGCCAGGGGCATGCTCCTCGCGGTTCCTGCTGCAGCGTTGATTATCGGGTGGCGGTTTAATCGATTCAACCCCGTTCTGGCCGTACTTGCCCTTGTTCTTTCGGAACTGGCCATCTATGAGTTTGTGCGGGGAACTGATGTTGATCTGCCGCTGGCTTCGGTTGTCCATGGCTCCGTATCGGTGCTTCTGCCGGTGAATCTTGTTTTCCTGGCCTGGTCAGGGGAGCGGGGGATATTTAATTCCAGCGGTTTTTTCAAAACGGCAACCCTTGTCAGCCAGCCGTTTCTTGTTGCCTGGATTTACAGCTCTTATCCGCTGTTGACGGAAAATCTTGCAAAAAATATTATCCCGTTTGCGCTTCCTGTCCCGATCAATATTCCGGATTTCGGGGTTCTTGCCTATGGGTTTTCCCTGCTGGCTCTATTTATTCATCTGGCCAGGAAACGGGGGGCGGTCGAGACCGGATTTGTCTGGGCGCTGGCGGCCAGTTATTTTGCCCTGTCTGTGTACTCGGGGCTTCTCTCAACGATCTGTTTTGCCTTTGGTGGTTTGATTCTGGCGGTTTCCATAATCGAGGCCGCATACTCCATGGCCTACCGTGACGAATTGACCGGTCTTGCGGCGAGAAGATCATTGAATGAACTCTTCCTCAGGCTGACCGGGCGATACACGGTGGCGATGCTTGATATTGATCATTTCAAAAAATTCAACGACACCTATGGCCATGATGTGGGTGATCAGGTCTTAAGGATGGTCGCGGCTCGAATATCCCGCGTCCGGGGGGGCGGTAAGCCCTTCAGGTATGGCGGTGAAGAGTTCACAGTCGTATTCCCCGGCAAGGGTAAAGAGGATGTGCTGGAACATCTGGAGGCATTGCGGCAGTCTATAGAAGACAGTGATTTTTATGTCAGGGATTATAAACGGCCCAGGAAAAAGGGCGATAAAAGAGCCGCCAAAGGCAGGAACCCGGATAAAAAAGTTGGCGTGACCGTGAGCATCGGTGTCGCTTCACGCGATGACGGAAAAATGACCGCAGAGCAGTTGGTGAAAGCGGCGGATCAGGCTCTGTATCGTGCAAAGGGCAAAGGGCGGAACTGCCTGGTGAGTTGAGTGAACAGATAACGGTAATATATTTTCGGAGGTTCGTTCTATGGGTAAAACTTGCGGCAGTTCTTGTGAGAGCAAGAAAAGCACATGCGGTTCAAAGAATGCTGCTGTTGCGCAACAGGATGTGGCGATCGCCACCTCTCTTGGCAGGATCAAGAATAAAATTCTCGTGATGAGCGGCAAAGGGGGGGTCGGCAAGAGCACGGTCTCGACAAATCTCGCCCTGGGTCTTGCCGAGCGCGGGTATAAAGTCGGGCTCATGGATGTTGACCTGCACGGCCCCGATATCTGCAGGATGCTTAATCTCACTGCCAGACTTTCCGATATGGAAAAATCCGGAGGGCTTGTGCCTCCCATGTCTTACGGGAAAAATCTCAAGGTTATTTCTCTTGAATATATGATGGAAAATCGCGATGATCCGATCATCTGGCGTGGTCCGTTGAAGATCCAGGCGATACGACAGTTCATTGCAGATCTGGACTGGGGAGAACTCGACTATTTGATCATCGATGCGCCCCCCGGGACCGGCGATGAGCCCCTGACCGTTGCCAACACCATCAAAGACGCTCAGGCGCTGGTCGTGACCACGCCCCAGGAAGTGGCGCTGGCCGATGTGCGAAAATCATTGAATTTCTGCAAACATGTCAAGATGAAAGTTCTCGGGCTGGTCGAGAACATGAGCGGACTTGTCTGCCCGCACTGCAATAAAACGGTGGATCTGTTCAAGAGCGGCGGCGGCCGCAAAACGGCGGATGACTTCAAGGTGCCTTTCCTCGGCAGTATTCCGCTTGATCCGAAGGTGGTGCTCGGAGGCGACTCCGGCAACCCCTATCTGGTTTCGCAGGCGGAAAGCCCGGCGATTCAGGCATTCAAAAATCTGGTCGATAATGTCGAGAAATCACGGGCAACATCCGTTTCGCTCGCTTCGGTAACGAAGGAATGCGGGTGCGGCAGCGGTGGGTGTGACCCGGCTACCTGTGATTGTTGAAAGTTTGTCACACATCCCGGATATGGCAACCTGAAGGGACAATAAAGTGAACCACAGAGAGCACAGAGACCACAGAGGTAATTGATGTGAAAAACTTTCTCTGTGTCCTCTGTGTCCTCTGTGATGATGAAAATGTTCCGGGTCGTGTGTGTTACTCGGAAGAAAAGAACTGAGGTGCGTAAATGAAGATTATATCGATGACGGTCGGGTCAATGTCTGTCTGCTGTTATCTTGTCTTCTGTGAGGAGACAAGGGAAGCGGTCATCATTGACCCGGGCGGAGACGAGAGCAGGGTGTTGGCCGAATGTAAAAAGCAGAAGGCAAGCGTCAAATATATCATCAACACCCACGGTCATCCCGATCATGTCTGCGGCAATGGCGCCATCAAAGAGGCGACCGGCGCGGAAATCGTGATTCATAAAAGCGATGCTGATTTTTTCGGCCAGCCGGAGGTCAAACAGTACTTTTCAATATTGGGACTCAAACCGTCACCTCCGCCGGACAGGATTGTTCAGGACGGTGACCTGATCAGTTTCGGCAACGAGCAGCTGCAGGTCATTCTCACGCCGGGCCATACTCCGGGAGGGATCTGCCTGTATAATGCGCCGAATCTTTTCACCGGCGACACCCTCTTTGTCGGAGGTGTGGGGAGAACCGATTTCCCGGGTGGCGACGGTAAAACCCTGTCCCGGGCGATCAGGGAGCGCCTGCTGGTTCTTCCCGACGAAACACGGGTCTGGCCCGGACACGGTTATGGAGGCTCGTCCTCGACAATTGGTGCGGAAAAAAAGAGCAATCCCTTTCTTGCCAATACCTTCTGGACAGAGGGCTGATCGAAAATGCGCGAAGTTGTTCTCGGCACCGCCGGTCATGTCGATCACGGCAAGACCAGCCTGGTAAAAGCGCTGACCGGTATTGATACCGATCGCCTGAAGGAAGAAAAGGCGCGGGGGATCACCATTGAACTCGGATTCGCCTACCTTGATCTGCCCTGCGGGCACCGCCTCGGCATCGTCGATGTGCCCGGACATGAAAAGTTTGTCCGCAATATGGTTGCCGGCGCAACGGGGATTGATATCGTGGCTTTCGTGATTGCCGCCGACGAGGGCATCATGCCCCAGACCAGTGAACATTTCGAAATCTGTCAACTCCTGGGCGTCCGGCGCGGAGTCATTGTCGTCACCAAAAAAGACATGGTGGAGCCGGAGTGGCTTGAGATGGTCCAGGAGGAGATCCGGGAGTACTTTGTCGGCAGTTTCCTGGAGGGGGCGCCGCTGGTCGCCGTATCGTCCGTTACCGGCGAGGGGATTGACCGGGTCAAGGAGGAGATTGACCGGCTGGTTGCCGCCAGCGATTTTTCCGAGGCTTTCGGGCCCTTCAGAATGCCGGTCGATCGGGTGTTTTCCGTCAAGGGTTTCGGGGTCGTGGTGACCGGGACTTCCATTTCCGGGCGGCTCGCGGTGGGTGATGAAGTGAAGTTCTATCCGGGCGGTCAGGCAGGTCGCGTCCGGGGGATTCAGGTCCACTCCGATGATGCCAAGCAGGTGGAGGCCGGCAAGAGGACCGCAATCAATGTGCAGGGCGTTGATCGGGAGTCTGTCAGCCGGGGCAACGTTCTTGCCAGTGCGGGCTGCCTTGATCCGTCATACATCATGGACGCCGAGTTTATCTATCTCTCCTCAAATCCGAAAGAACTCAAGAACAGATCAAGAGTCAGAATTCATATCGGGACCGCGGAAATTATGGGGCGAATCGTTCTGCTGGATGATGAGAAGCTGGCCCCGGGTTCGGTTGCCAATGTGCAGTTATTGTTTGAGGAGCCTGCCTCCGCCTGGGCCGACGATCATTATGTGGTGCGCAGCTATTCTCCGGTGTATACCATCGGCGGTGGCAGGATATTCAACAGCAGGGCGTTCAAGAAAAAGCGTTTCCGAGAGGCGAATCAGGAAATTTTCCGCGTTTATCGGGAAGGTGAGATCGAAGATCGGATTCTCCAGCATGTGCGGGAGGCGGGCATCGCCGGTTTGACTCCTGATGATCTGTCGGTCAGGATCGGGCTGTTCGGCAAAAAAATGGCCAAGATTCTTGATGCACCGATCTCGGCCAGAAAACTGATCATGATCGACAGTGACCGGAAAAGGATGGTTGAGGGTGGTGTCTATGAAGAGCAACTTGTAAAAGTGTGCGCGATCGTTGAGGAATTCCACCGGAACAACCCCCTGAAACCAGGAATACCGAAAGAAGAGCTGCGCAATAAACTTTCTGCCAATGAAAACCTGAAGCTCTTTCATTCCCTGCTGAATGATCTGGTCAGAAAGGGGAGGTTGAGCCAGGATGAGGCGGTGGTGAAGGTTGCCGGCCATGAAGTTTCCACCGAGGGCGATACCGGTGAACTGAAGGAAACAATGGCTGCTTTCTATCTTGCGGCAGGGCTTTCTGCGCCAACGGTGAAAGAGCTGCGGGAAAAATTCAAAGGCAGCTCCGAGACCCTGGTGAAAGGGGTTCTTGACCTCCTGGTGCGGGAAGAGGTTGTCTGCAAAATCAGTGAAGATCTCTTCTATCACTCGCAAGTCATAAACAAAATCAAGGAAGATCTGGTGAAAGTAATCCGGGAGAACGGTGAAATCGATGCCCAGGGCTTTAAAAACCTGACCGGCCTGTCCAGGAAGTTCTCCATCCCCCTTCTCGAATTTTTCGACCGCGCCAAGATCACCCTGCGGGTCGGCGACAAAAGAATCCTGCGGGAACGCCAGAAGCAATAAGCAACCCCCCTGTAGGAGCGACCTCCCGGTCGCGAACAAGAAGGCGGGGTAATTTCCTGATTTGCCGGGAGCCGCCATGGGCATATCGCGGCCGGGAGGCCGCTCCCACAAAAAAAATCTGCTCCCACAACAATTTCTGCTCCCGCAAACAATTTCCACCCCTGTTGGAGCGACCTCCCGGTCGCGAACCGTCCTCGGACCTCCAGGACTGGGACACCGACAGGGGGGGCGGGCTCGTTTGGTAACAAAAGATTGCCTTTATGGCTGCCTGGTATTACAATTATCGCATAACGGTAATACAGGGAGGCCCTTATGACAACAACCACGGCAACGATCAAAGGCCAGGTCACCATCCCGGTCGGACTCAGAAAAAAACTGAACATTCATCAGGGGACCCGCCTGAAAGTGATGGAGAAAAACGGCCTGATCATTATGGAGCCCCTTCCCGACGATCTGATCCTGGCCGGGCGCGGCATGCTGAAAACCAAGGGCGGGGCGCTCAGGAGTCTGCTGGCTGACCGGGAAGCAGAGGCGGAAAAATGAAAACCTATGTCTTTGACAGTTATGCAATCCTCGCCTTTCTGGAAGATGAGCCCTGCGCCGGCATGGTAGAGAAAGCCCTGCGGGAGGTTTTGCAGGGTAAAGCGAGAGGGGCGCTCTGCATGATCAATTGGGGCGAGATCTACTACATCGTCATGCGGGAGCAGGGAGTTGAAAAAGCCGGGGAAGTTGTGGCGTTACTCGATCAATACCCCCTTGAACTGATCTCTGCGGACCGGGGCCTGACCCTTGCCGCTGCAACTTTCAAGGGCAAATATAAGGTTGCCTATGCGGATTGTTTTGCCGCCGCTCTCGGCCAACAACTCAATGCCACTGTTCTCACCGGGGATCCGGAATTCAAACAACTGGAGAATGAAGTGAAAATCCTCTGGCTTCCCTGAAGCTGCCAGGCGTTAATTTTCTACCCCCCACATGGCAATCAACCCTGATCCGTGGGAGCGACCTCCCGGTCGCGAACAAGAAGGCGGGGAGACACTTGGTTTGCCGGGAGCCGCCATGGGCATTCGCGGCCGGGAGGCCGCTCCCACAGTGGGTCCCACAGGGTGCTCCAATAAGGTGGCTTTAACTCCCGTTGGAGCGACCTCCCGGTCGCGAAAATTGGCCAGGAGCCATGGAAAACCAAGGGCATTTCGCGGCCGGGAGGCCGCTCCCACAAAAAAATCTGTTCCCACAAAAAAAAATCTGTTCCCACAACAATTTCTGCTCCCACAGGGCAATTAAGATTGATTGGGGCATTATCCATTCCGGATGGCTTGACTTTGCTTGCCAACACCTGCCGCCCGGTCTATATTGGTCTGAAGATTTTTAATGGCGGGAGGTGATGTGGTGGGTTTCAGGGAAACGATCAGGAGTAAGCGCGGCGAGATCATTGCAATCTCGAAACATTATGGCGCGGGCAATGTCCGCCTCTTCGGTTCCGTGGCTCGTGGTGTGGAGAACAAGGACAGCGATGTTGATTTTCTGGTTGAGCTGGAAAAGGGACGCAGCCTGTTTGACCTCGGGGGGCTGGCCTTTGATCTGCAGGAATTGCTGGGTAGAAGGGTTGATGTGGTCACTGAAAAGGGGTTGCACTGGTATATAAAAGATAGAATCCTGGCGGAGGCGGAGCCGATATGAAAGATGACGGCCTCTATCTGGTTCATTTACCCTTCGGATATAAGTTTCGTATGAGCAGACAAGCTGCTCAACTCAGCTATATCCGGGAATGTATAGAAAAAATAGAAAGTTATACCCGTGATCTCGACTATTCCGGGTTCTGCGAAACGCCGTTGATTCAGGACGCGGTTTTGAGAAACCTGCAGATAATGACCGAGTCCACGCAAAGGCTTTCAGAGAGTTTCAGAAAAAATCATCCGGATGTCGAATGGCGGAAAATTTCCGGCCTGCGCAATATTCTGGTGCATGATTATCTGGGAATTGATCTTGAGACTGTCTGGAATATCCTGGCCGGTGATCTTCAGGATTTGAAGAAAGTTCTGCCGGCGCCCTGATTCGGCAATCTGCAATTTATGGTGATATGCCACATCCCAGGCCCAAGCGTGGATTGACAGAGCAAGAGGTTTTCCAAACAGTCCCGCGGGCTCTTTCTCGCTTGCCGGCAAAATCATCCTCCCCGATAATCAACACATTCAATCGGTAAAAAATCATCGCCGGAATCAGTGGAAATACCGGAGGCCTCAAGGCATTCCAGACCAGAAGGCTCGACAAGCTGGCCGGTCGGAAGATGGACCCGGACAGTATTGTCAGCCCGGAGGTCGCCAGGGAGATGGCGGGGTTGTCGCGAGAGCTTGGCCGTCAGGTCGCAATTCTGGTCGATCGGGCGGGCAGGGTGGAAACGGTCATCGTCGGCGATCACCGGCAGATCCTGATCCCCGCTCTTGCCAAGGCGCGGGCCGGAGAGGGGAGATTGCGCGGGTTGCGTTGTATCCATACTCACCTGAAGCAGGAAGATCTTACCGGGGATGATTTTATGGATCTTCTCTTTCTCAGGCTCGATCTGATGGCCGTCATCAAGGTTGATGGTGACGGTCTGCCGGTTGAGCTTTCTGCCGCACATCTTGTGCCCTCGCCGGTCAACGGCAATAACTGGCAGCTTCTGCCGCCGGTCCATCCCGGGCATCAGCCGAATAATTTTCTGGCGCTGATCGGCGCTCTTGAGGAGGAGTTTTCCCGTTTCAGGCCGATCAGGGAAGTGGAGAAGGGCAAGGATCGGGCGATTCTGGTCAGTGTCACGACTCTCAATCCTGCGCTGGCAGCCGAGTCGATCAGCGAGCTTGAGGAATTGGCCCGGGCTGCGGATGTGATCGTTCTCGACCGGGTCATTCAGCGGCCGAAAAAGATGAATCCACGGCTGATCATGGGCAAGGGGAAACTTGGGGAGATTATTTTGAAGGCCCTGACCCTGAACGCGAATCTCCTGATCTTCGATCAGGAACTGAACCCCTCGCAGATCCGTTCCATCACCGATCATACCGAGATGCGGGTCATCGACCGGACCCAGTTGATCCTGGATATTTTCGCCAGGCGCGCCTTGAGCCGGGAAGGGCGGCTCCAGGTCGAGATGGCGCAGCTGAAATACATGCTTCCCCGCCTGGGGACGCGTGATGACGCGCTGTCCAGGCTCACCGGTGGCATCGGGGCCAGAGGGCCGGGCGAAACCAAACTCGAAATCGATCGGCGGCGGATTCAGGAGCGGCTGGGAAAACTTGCCGACCGACTGAAACAGGTCAGCCGGGAGCGCCAGCAGAGGCGTTCCAAACGACGGAAGCGGGATCTGCCGGTCCTTTCTCTGGTGGGCTATACCAATGCCGGTAAATCGACTCTCTTGAACTCGCTCACCAGCAGCAAGATCGTCGCCGAAGACAAACTGTTTGCCACCCTCGATCCCACCAGCCGCAGGCTTCGGTTCCCCAGGGATATTGAGGTTATCATCACCGACACCGTAGGTTTTATTAAAAATCTGCCGGATGAATTGCTCCAGTCCTTCAAGTCCACCCTTGAGGAATTGCAGGAGGCGGATATTCTGGTCCATGTGGTTGATGTGAGCAGCCCCGCATTCCGTCAGCAGTTAAATGTCGTAGAAGAATTGCTGAAAGAGCTGGAACTTGATAGAATCCCCTGTCTTACCGTGTTCAACAAGATGGACCTGATTGACGGATCCGAAGCGGCCGCTCTGGCCCGTCAGTATCAGGCGGTCCTGATCAGCGCCAAAGATCCTTCGACCTTTGACGGATTCCTTGAAGCGGCGCAGCAGATGGTGGTGAAAAGGCTGGTCTGAGGTTGTTGGATCTTGGATATTCAGAGAAAACCTGTTTAAAGTCATGAAAATTTATAAATATTTAACATATCCATTTGTCTTTTTTGTTACCCTCGCCCTCTTCGCAGGTGAGCTTTGCGCTGCCGGAGAAGCGCGGATAAAAGATGTCGTCGTCAGTAACTCCAGTTCCGATCTGCTTCTGTATCTTGAGATCGACAACGCTTTTCGGCCCGACATGGAGGAAGGACTGCTGAATGGCATTCCGGCAACGTTCACCTTTTATGTCAACCTCAAGGAGGTCCGGGCCGGGAGAACAAGCGAGGAGCTGGTTTCGCTCTCTTTCGAGCACACCCTCTCCTACGACACCCTGAAACAGCAGTTTGTGCTGGAATACTCGGAAACCGGTTCCAGCGCCGTGATCTCTGATCTCTCCGAAGCGAAAACCCTGATGGCCGGAGTGAACGGACTCAAAGTGATTCCTCTCGCGCAACTGAAACGGGGCGGACAATACTTTCTGGAAGTAAAGGCCCGCCTGCAGCGAAAGAGCCTGCCGTTTTTCATCCATTACCTTGTTCCCTTCTGGAGTCTGAGGGATTACGAAACAGACTGGCATTATGTTGAATTCAGAAACTGAGATGAACCGGACCCAGTACCTGATCCAGCGCGACGTCAGAAAGCGGCGCCGGATCTGGCTCGCGATTGTGGCCTGCCTCTGTTTCCTGCCGGTCCTGACCTATATTGAGACCAGGTTTTCCGGCCTTGGCGAAGTTCCTTTCCCGGTCAGCGGCAACGTGCTGGTTTTCACGATCATCAATATCAACGTTCTCCTGTTGCTGCTTGTGGTGTTCCTGGTCCTGCGCAACCTGGTCCAGATGGTTTTTGAAAGACGCAAGAATATCCTCGGCAGCAGATTGCGGAGCAAGATGGTTGTCTCGTTTGTTTCCCTGTCGCTTGTCCCCACCGGGCTTCTCTTTTTCATTTCCCTGCAGTTCGTCTCAACCAGTATGGACTACTGGTTCAATATCAAGGTTGAACGTTCGCTGCAGGAATCGTTGAATATTGCTCGGGACGTTTATGACAAGGCCAAGGAGCAGGTCAGGGTGCAGGGCGGTTCGATCGCGGTGCGTCTCGAGTCCCAGATCTACCAGCAATTGATCGCGCAGCACCTCGATCTTTTCCTGAAGGACATTTCCGAGAGTCATGGGCTTACCGGACTCGAACTCCTCTCCGACCAGAGATTGCCGCTGGTCAGAGTGTTTGCCAAAGGAATCGAAAAGGACCGGGTTCCTGAGCTGCCACCCGATATGTTGCGCAAGGCGCTTGAAGGGGAAAAGGATCAGGTGGCGATCCAGGCCGTTGAGGCCGGAGAGCTGATCCGGGGGCTGATGCCGGTCACCCTTGGTCCGGAAACGGATAAACGCACCAATGTGCTGGTGACATCGCTTCTGATTCCGAGGGAGCGTCTTCAGGCCATGAACGTCATCTCGGGCGGTCTCGAAGGGTACCGTCAGCTGATGATCCTGAAAAACCCGCTGAAAACGAGTCTGCTGGTAGTGCTGCTGATCGTGACCCTGCTGATCGTCTTCAGTGCGGTCTGGTTCGGTTTTTATGTGGCGAGGGGACTCACCGGCCCTATCGACAAGCTTGCCGAGGCAACACGACGGGTTGCCGACGGGTACCTTGATTTTGTCGTGGAGAAGGAATCCGGAGACGAGATGGGGACGCTGGTTGACTCTTTCAACCATATGACCCGCGACCTCCTGATCAGCAAGCGGCAGCTTGAAATGGTCAATCTTGCCCTGCAGGACAGTTATCTTGAACTTGAAACCCGACAGCAGTATACGGAAACGATTCTCCAGAATGTTGCGGCGGGAGTCATCTCCCTTGATGAATCCGGCAAGGTGACCACCATCAACCGTTTCGCCGAGGAACTGCTGAAGATAGAACGACACAAGTTCGTCGGCAAGGATTACCGGGCGCTGCTCCGGCCGGATCATCAGGAGATCATTCAAGGGCTGTTCAAGGAACTTGTCGCCTCGGGAAAAACCACGATCCAGCGACCCATCCGGATCAGTTTTGATGAAGAGACCTTCTCTCTGCGGGTCAATCTTACCCAGTTGAAGGATGAGAATAATCGGAACCTGGGAATCGTGCTGGTGTTCGACAATCTCACCGAACTTGAAAAAGCGCAGCGGATGGCGGCCTGGCGTGAGGTGGCGCGGCGTATCGCCCATGAAGTCAAGAATCCCCTGACCCCGATCCAGCTTTCGGCCCAGCGTCTTCGGAAAAGATATCTTGAGAAGCTCGCCGGTGAAGGGGACGTCTTTGACAGTTGCACCAGGACCATTGTCAATCAGGTTGATGAGCTGAAGAGACTGGTCAGCGAATTCTCAAGCTTTGCCAGGATGCCGGCGGTGCAGAAAAGCATGAATAATCTTCGGGAGATGGCCCGGGAAGTCTTTGTCTTCTATCAGGAGGCACACAAGGATATTGCTTTCGACTTCATTTGTCATTCCGAGCCGCCGGTGTTTTCCTTTGACCAGAAACAGTTGAAGAGGGCTCTGATCAACCTGATGGATAATGCGGTCGCGGCAGTTCCCCCTGCAGACGGCAGAATCGAAATTGAGATCAGTTATGACAGTAAGGACAACCATGCGTTTCTCTCGGTCGCCGATAATGGCAAGGGGGTTCCGGATGAGGACAAACTCCGCCTTTTTGAGCCCTATTTTTCCACCAAGAAGAGCGGCACCGGGCTTGGGCTTGCCATTTCCAGCACCATTGTTTCCGATCACGACGGGTATATCCGGGTCAGGGACAATGAGCCGGTGGGGTCCCGGTTTGTCATTGAATTGCCGGTGGTCAAAGGATGAAGAGTGGTTGCTCTCTTCGGATATAAGTCTGGTGCGAGCAGACGAGCTGCTCGACTTTAGCTTTACACCCTTCGGGTATAAGTTTCGTACGAGCAGACGAGCTGCTCAACTCAGCTTTGCACCCTTCGGGTATAAGTTTCGTACGAGCAGACGAGCTGCTCAACTCAGCTTTATGATGATGTGAGAACGGTAACTGAAAAGTTCAAGGATTAAATGGCATAACATGGCAGAGAAAATACTGATTGTTGACGATGAAAAAAGCATTCTCGAATCACTCGAAGGAATCCTGACGGATGAGGGATTTTCCACCGTAATCAGCGACTCGGCGGAAGAGGGGCTCAAGATTATCGATACCGAGCAGATTGATCTGGTGCTCCTCGATATCTGGATGCCTGGCATGGACGGCCTTACTGCGCTGGAAGAGATCAAGCAGAGGGAGCCGCTTCTTCCCGTGATCATGATATCCGGGCATGGCAGTATCGAAACCGCTGTCCGGGCAACGAAATTGGGAGCCTTTGATTTTATCGAAAAGCCTCCTTCATACGACAAGATTGTGGTTGCGGTCAAAAACGGCCTGCGGATGTCGCATCTTGCCGAAGAAAACGAGATCCTTCGCGCAAAGAGCCGGGCGAAACCGCGCCTGACCGGAAACTCCCAGGCGGTGAAGGAGCTTAAAAAGCAGATCGAGAAAGTCGCTCCCACCTCCTCATGGGTTCTGATCCACGGTGAACACGGCACCGGCAAAGAGGTGGTCGCCCAGGCAATTCACCAGATGTCCGCCTATGCCGACAAGCCGATGGTTGAGCTGAACTGTGCGGCAATCCCGGAAGAGCTGATCGAAAGTGAACTGTTCGGTCATGAAAAGGGGGCCTTCACCGGGGCTGCGGCAAGCCGTCGCGGTAAATTCGATCAGGCGGACGGCGGGATGCTCTTCCTTGACGAGATCGGGGACATGAGTATCAAAACCCAGGCGAAGATTCTGCGGATCCTTCAGGAGCAGAAGTTTGAGAGGGTCGGCGGCGGTAAGACCATCTCCGTTGAGGTCAGGGTGCTGGCCGCCACCAATAAGGATCTGGAGAAGGAGATCGAAAAGGGGAATTTTCGCGCCGATCTTTTCTACCGGCTGAACGTTGTTCCGATCGAAGTGCCCCCGTTGCGGGAGAGGGCTTCGGACATTCCCCAGCTGGTCGATGAGTTCCTGGCGATTATGGCCCGAAAGGGGCTCGGAGAGAAGAAGATGGCTCCCGATGCCCTGAAGAGTCTGCAGGCACATAGCTGGCCGGGAAATGTACGTGAACTGCGGAATTTTGTTGAGCGGGCGGTTATCATGACCTCGGGAGAAATGATCTCGGGAATGGAAGTGGACTCGCTTCTCGCCCCCCCGGAGATGTCGGCGGCAACCGATAACGGAGACGACACCGGAGATTTTACCCTTGACAGCAACTTCAGGGAGGCCAGGAAGAAATTTGAAAAGGAATATCTTGAAACCCGTCTTGCGGCCAACAACGGGAACATCAGCAAGACCTCCGAGGAGATCGGGCTTGAACGCAGTCATCTCCATAAAAAGTTGAAGAACCTTGGCATTGTCAGTTGAGCGTAAAAGAGATGATGCTCGGGATTGATCGGTGAACCTATGGTAAAAAACAGCCTCCCCAGCCAGAAAGAACTCGAAAAAGAGATCAGCGACTATCTGTCTGAGAAGTACGGCAGCAATGTCAAGATTATCTCAACGGGAATGTTTCCCGAGCCGGCCCGGCAGCAGGAGGATTCTCCGCCGAAGGTAATTGCCGATGACGATGAGATCTTCAAGTTCCGGATCAGGCCCGAGGAACTCGTTGCCTATCTTGACGAGTATGTCATCCGCCAGGATGAGGCGAAGGCGGTTCTGGCCACTAAAATTTGCACCCATTTCAACAGAATCCGTTATGCCATGGAAAATGGCGGGCTTGATCGCCAGAGTGTCGGCCAGGTGAAAAGCAATGTCCTTCTGATCGGACCCACCGGGGTCGGCAAGACTTTTCTGATCAAGCTCATTGCCCGGAAACTGGGGGTCCCGTTCGTGAAGGGTGACGCCACCAAGTTCAGTGAAACCGGATATGTCGGGGGGGATGTTGAGGACCTGGTCCGGGATCTGGCCAGGCAGGCGGACGGCGATCTCGAAAAGGCGAGATTCGGCATTATCTATGTCGATGAGATCGACAAGATCGCGGCCAGTCCGAATCGCATCGGTCATGATGTCTCCAGGACCGGGGTGCAGAGGGCGCTCCTGAAACCCATGGAGGATACCGATGTTGATCTGAAGGTTCCCCACGATCCCATCTCCCAGCTCGAGGCCATGGAATATTACCGGACCCATGGCAAGAGAGAAAAGTTGTCGGTCAACACCAAGAATATCCTCTTTATCATGAGCGGGGCCTTCAATACCCTGGATGAAATAGTCAGAAAACGGGTCGGGAAACAATCGATAGGTTTTGAGAGCACGGTCACCTCCAGGAAGGATGATGCCCGGTTTCTGAAGCAGGTCAAGGCCGAAGACCTGATCGAGTTCGGTTTCGAGAGCGAGTTCGTCGGTCGTCTGCCGGTGGTTACGGTGCTGGATCAGTTGAGCGAGGAAGATCTTTTTCAGGTTCTGATGAACCCGAACAGTGCGGTGGTGGTCGGCAAGAAGCAGGATTTCAGATCATACGGGATAAAAGTCATTTTCGAAGAGGAGGCGTTGCGCGAGATTGCCGCGATGGCGGTTGGTGAGAAAACCGGCGCCCGTGGGCTCTTAAGTGTGATGGAAAAGATCATGCTGCCCTTCGAGAAGAAGCTGCCCTCCACCGATATCAATTTTCTGGTGGTGTCGGCGCAAATGGTGAAGGACCCGAAGGGTTCTTTGGCTGCCCTTCTTGGTGATCCTGACCTGAAAGCTTCCCACCGGGAACGCTACCAGGTTCTGGCCGCGGCGGAGTATGACAAGCTTGTTGCTTTTCTCAAAGCCTCCCGCGCGGACTGTTTCCTCCGGCCGGAGATTTCCGTTTCAGAGGAAAGATTCAGGATTATGGCCAGAATGTGCCAGAACGACAACCTTGATTCCAACGACGCCTGCGAGATGCTCTTGGATCTGGTCAGCTATATCTGGGAGTGTGAAGGGGAATACAGTCATGACGGCTTTTCCGTCTCTTTCAGCGAGGAGGCCATCGATAGAATTCTTGCCCGATTGCCGAGGAACAGAAAGGCGGTGAAGGCAATCTGCGACGGGGTTGTCAAAACCTGTGAGTACGGGCTGAGGCTGTTGAGCCAGAAGAAGGATGTCCATGAAGTCGTGATCCCCGCCGAGGGGATCGATGATCCGGAGAAATTTATCAACGCGCTTGTTGAAAATAAATTCAAATTGTAAGAGACTGTGCCCTCTGTGGTAACCTTTTAAAGCAACTGCATATCTAAAGGAGATTTGATATGGTCTTTCCAGAATACCGGCCGCGCCGCCTCAGGAAGAATGAAGTGTTGAGGTCGCTGATCCGGGAAACAACCCTGTCCGCCGATCACCTGATCTATCCGCTGTTTATCCAGCCGGGCAAAAAGGTGAAGGATGAAGTGAGTTCGATGCCGGGCGTCTTCCGTCTTTCGGTCGATCAGCTCGCTGCGGAGGCGAAGGAGTGCATGGCGCTCGGAGTCAACAATCTCATTCTCTTCGGGTTGCCGGAGAAAAAGGACGCGGTCGGGTCCGGCGCGCATGCCAAGGACGGCATCATCCAGAGGGCGATCAAAGAGCTGAAAAACAAGGCGCCTGAGATCAATGTGATCACCGATGTCTGCCTCTGTGAATATACCGATCACGGCCATTGCGGGATCATCATCGACAACGAGGTCGATAACGACTCGACCCTCGAGGTCCTGGCCCATACCGCGCTCTCCCATGTGGAAGCGGGCGCCGACATGGTGGCCCCGTCGGACATGATGGACGGTCGGGTGGCCGAGATCCGGGGCGCTCTCGACGAGCACAATTTCCATCATATCCCGATCATGTCGTATGCGGTAAAGTATGCCTCCTCTTTTTACGGACCGTTCCGTGACGCCGCCGATGGCGCCCCTCAGTTCGGTGACCGCCGCGGTTACCAGATGGACCCGGCCAACAAGCGGGAGGGGCTGCGAGAGGCGACCCTTGATGTCGAAGAGGGCGCCGATATCCTGATGGTCAAGCCGGCGGTCGCCTACCTTGATATCGTTGCCATGCTCCGCGAGGAGTTCGACCTGCCGATTGCCGCATACCATGTGAGCGGTGAGTACGCGATGATCAAGGCCGCCGCCGCCAACGGCTGGATCGACGGCGACAAGGTGATGTATGAAACCTTGCTCAGCATCCGGAGGGCGGGGGCGGACATTATCCTCACCTATTTTGCCAAGGAAGCGGCCCGGTACCTCAGGGAAAAGTGAAGGGTTAAGAGTGAAGAGTGAAGAGTTAAGAGTGAAAAATCGATAAACTCAACTTTCTGAGTTGGGTTAATCTCCCCGGTGATAAAGGGGTTTTGGCGATTTTTTTCGTACCCGTATTCCACATGAAGGCAGAAGCCAGGAGTCAGAAGCCAGGAGAAAAGCTTAAAGCTGAGTTGAGCAGCTTGTCCGCTCGTACGAAACTTATACCCCTCAAGGGGGTACTGAAGTGAGTCCCCGAAGGGTGAAAAAATCAGTCATTCCGGCTCCTGGCTCCTGGCTCCTAATCATGGAATGCCACCATGACTTGTGATCATTTTATGACAGCAAACCAATATCTTAAGACAAGTCAGAAAGTTGTATTTAATCCTATGGCGGAATTCAAATTCACCCCAACCTTTGACCTCGGTGAAGACAGGACCACGTACCGGCTCCTCCGCACGGAGGGGGTGTCGGTGCTGGAAGTCGGCGGGCGGCGGATTCTGCGGGTGGACCCTGATTGTCTGCGCGAGTTGGCCCGGCAGGCCTTTACCGATTCTGCCTTTTTTCTTCGCGCCTCGCATCTGGACCAGCTGGCAGCGATCGTCACCGATGGCGGGGCAACGGAGAATGACCGCTACGTCGCCAGAAATCTTCTGCATAACGCGATTTACTCGGCAGACGGCATCCTGCCGATGTGCCAGGACACCGGCACCGCGATCATTGTCGCCCGGAAAGGCGAACTGGTCTGGACCTCGGCCGACGACCGCGAACATCTTTCCCACGGCGTGTATGATGCGTTTACCCGGGAAAACCTCCGCTATTCGCAGATGGCGCCGCTGTCGATGTTTGAAGAGGTCAACACCGGCGATAACCTGCCGGCCCAGATCGATATCTATGCCTCGGAAGGGGATGAGTACCGGTTTCTTTTCATCGCCAAGGGCGGCGGTTCGGCCAACAAGACCTTTTTCTATCAGGAAACCAAATCTCTCTTAAATGTCGAGTCCCTGACCGCATTTTTGAAAGATAAACTGCCGACTCTAGGAACCGCTGCCTGCCCCCCCTACCATCTGGCGGTTGCGGTGGGCGGCACCTCCGCCGAAGCGAATCTCAAGGCGGTGAAGCTGGCTTCGGCCAGGTATTATGACAGTCTGCCGGTTTCCGGCTCTCCCGGAGGTCGTGCTTATCGCGATCTTGAGTGGGAGGAAAAGGTTCTGGAGATCGCAAAAAATACCGGGATCGGTGCCCAGTTCGGCGGCAGTCACTTCTGCCATGACGTGCGGGTGATCAGAATGCCCCGGCATGCCGCATCGAACCCGGTCAGTATCGCGGTGAGCTGCAGCGCCGACCGGAACATCAAGGGCAAGATCACCAAAGACGGGGTGTTCCTGGAGCAGCTCGACCGGAATCCGGGCCGATACGGGGAACTGGTGACCGGCGCTGCCAGTACTCCGGTCGGGATCAATCTTGACCGGCCGATGGCGGAGGTGCTTCACCAGCTGAGCGGGTATCCGGTCGGGACCCTGCTCCATCTTTCCGGAACCCTGGTGGTGGCGAGGGACATCGCCCATGCCCGGATCAGCAGCAACCTGAAAAAGGGGCAGCCGATGCCTTCTTATTTCAAGGATCACCCGGTCTACTATGCCGGACCGGCCAAAACCCCGCAGGGCATGGTGTCCGGCAGTTTCGGGCCGACCACCGCCGGCAGGATGGATGTGTATGTCGACCGGTTTCAGTCCCTCGGCGGATCGATGATCATGATCGCCAAGGGAAACCGGTCGAAACAGGTTTCTGAAGCATGCCGCCTGCATGGCGGATTTTATCTGGGTTCGGTCGGCGGGGCAGGGGCCTCGCTGGCCAAGGACTGCATCACTGATATCAAAGTGGTCGATTTTGAGGACCTGGGCATGGAAGCGGTCCGGATGATCCGGGTCAAAGATTTTCCGGCCTTTATTATCTGTGATGACAAGGGCAACGATCTCTTTGCCCGGATCGTTTGATTCCGTGCCCGGATCGACGTCCTGCAGCACATTATTCACTTTTTCGGACACCAAACAGATGTTCTCATCAATCACAAAAAAGATGATCATGGCAGTGAGCGGCTTCCTGCTCGGGGTGTTTATTCTCGTTCACCTGGCCGGCAATGCCACCATATTTGCCGGAGGCGCGGTATTTCTCTCCTATGCCGAACATCTCCATGCATTGGGCCCATTTCTTAAAATAGCGGAGATTGCACTGCTCTTTATTTTTTCCCTCCACCTGTTTTTCGGTGTTTCCCTGTATGTTGAAAACCTGGCGGCGCGGCCCGACCAATATGCGGTGAAAAAAAGCGACGGCGGGCGGTCCGTCGGCTCAATGACCATGCCCTATACCGGGGCCATCATCTTTCTCTTTCTCGGCATCCATTTGACGACATTGTCTTTTTTCGGCAGGGAGTTGTCTCCCCTTGATCTTCTGAGGGGCTATCTTGGCCAGCCGATGATGGTTGGTATCTATGTGACCGGCCTCTTGGCTCTGACCCTGCACCTCAGCCACGGTTTCTGGAGCATGTTCCAGACCTTCGGGATCAATCATCCCCGCTATAACCGTTTTCTCAGAAGCATCACTCTGCTGGTCGCGGTGGCGGCAGGGGTGATTTATATCCTTATTCCCTGCCTGATTTATTTCAGGGGGATTCCCAACTGAGCCGGGACCGAACTATGCACCTGGATGCGAAAATACCCGAAGGCCCCCTTGCCGAAAAATGGGACAGATACCGGCTTGCCAACAAACTGGTCAATCCGGCCAACAAGAGAAAGTACTCAATAATCGTTGTCGGCACAGGTCTGGCAGGCGGTTCTGCAGCGGCAAGCCTTGGCGAGCTTGGCTATAACGTCAAATCTTTCTGCATCCAGGACAGCCCACGCCGCGCGCACAGCATTGCCGCCCAGGGCGGGATCAATGCGGCCAAGAACTACCAGAACGATGGCGACAGTATCGAGCGCCTTTTCTACGACACGATCAAGGGCGGCGATTTCCGGTCGCGTGAGGCCAACGTCTACCGTCTTGCTCAACTCAGCAACAATATTATCGACCAGTGTGTCGCCCAGGGAGTGCCCTTTGCCCGGGAATATGGCGGGCATCTCGCCAACCGCTCTTTCGGTGGCGCCCAGGTTTCGAGGACCTTCTACGCGAGGGGCCAGACGGGGCAGCAGCTCTTGCTCGGCGCATACGGTGCCCTGATGCGGCAGGTAAAGAGCGGCCGGGTCGTTCTCTTTCCCCGCACCGAGATGCTCGATCTGGTCGTTACCGATGGCAGGGCCCGGGGCATTGTCACCAGAAATCTGATCACCGGGGCGATCGAGTCCCATGCCGCCGATGCGGTGGTTCTTGCCACCGGCGGTTACGGTAATGTCTATTTCCTCTCCACCAATGCCATGGCCTCGAATGTGACCGCAAGCTTCCGCGCCTACAAGCGGGGGGCCGGTTTTGCCAACCCCTGTTTCGTGCAGATCCATCCCACCTGCATCCCGGTTCACGGCAGCGGGCAGTCGAAACTGACCCTGATGAGCGAAAGCCTTCGCAATGACGGGCGGGTCTGGGTTCCGAAGAAGAGCGGAGATACGCGGGAACCATCCCAGATTCCTGAATCGGACCGGGACTATTATCTTGAAGCGAAATATCCGAGCTTCGGCAACCTGGTCCCGAGAGATGTCGCTTCCCGAAATGCCAAGGAGAAATGTGATCGGGGCAAGGGGGTCGGGGAGACGGGTCTTGCCGTCTATCTTGATTTTGCCGATGCCATTCAGCGGGACGGCATCGACCTGATCCGGCAGAAATACGGCAACCTCTTCGCCATGTATGAAAAAATCACTGACGAAGACCCCACCCGACAACCGATGAAGATCTATCCCGCTGTCCATTATACGATGGGCGGACTGTGGGTTGATTACGGCCTGATGAGTAATATTGCAGGGCTTTTCGTCCTCGGCGAGGCCAATTTTTCCGATCACGGGGCCAACCGCCTTGGCGCCAGCGCCCTGATGCAGGGGCTGGCGGATGGATATTTCGTTCTCCCGTCAACCATTGCCCCGTATCTTGCGGGAGTAAAACCCGGTGAGTCAACCATCAAGGCCCCGTCATTTCAACAGGTTGCCGGGGAGGCATCACAAAGAATCGAAAAACTGCTTTCCATCAAAGGGAAGAGAACGGTTGATGACTTTCATAAGCAGCTTGGCCTGGTGATGTGGGACAAATGCGGGATGGCCAGAAACAGGCAGGGGCTTGAAGAAGCGCTGGCAGTCATTCCGGGTATCCGCGAGGAGTTCTGGCAGAACGTGAATGTTCCCGGTTCCGGGAGTGATCTGAACCAGTCTCTGGAACGGGCCGGGAGGGTTGCCGATTATCTTGAGTTTGCGGAATTAATGGTCCGCGATGCCCTGGCCAGGGAAGAGTCGTGCGGCTGTCATCTGCGGGAAGAAAGCCAGACTGAAGATCATGAGGCCCTGAGAAGGGATGAGGACTTTTCCCACGTTTCCGTCTGGCAGGCGGGTGAAAACGGAGATCCACCGGAACTGCACCGGGAACCGCTGCACTTTGAGAACGTGACGCCGAGCCGGAGGAGCTATAAATGAGCCGCATCTCCCTGAATCTGAAAATATGGCGGCAGGACCGAGGCGGGAAGGGGTGCCTGAAAGGCTACCGGATTGATTCCGTTTCCACCGACATGTCGTTTCTGGAAATGCTCGATATGCTGAACGAAGACCTGACCCTGCGCGGCGAAGAGCCGGTGGCCTTCGATCACGACTGCCGGGAGGGGATCTGCGGCATGTGCGGCGCGGTGGTGAACGGGCATCCGCACGGCAAGGAAAAGGGGACGACCCTCTGTCAGCTGCATATGCGCCATTTTGCGGATGGCGACACCCTGGTCATTGAACCGTTCCGCGCCAGGGCTTTCAAGGTGGTAAAGGATCTGGTGGTCGACCGGAGTGCCTTTGACCGGATCATCAGCCAGGGAGGCTACGTTTCAGTCAATACCGGCAGCGCTCCGGAGGCGAACTCGATCCCGGTGGCCAAAGAAATTGCCGACCAGGCGCTCGACGGGGCCGAATGTATCGGCTGCGGGGCCTGTGTCGCGGCGTGTCCCAACGCCTCGGCGATGCTCTTTGTCGGGGCCAAGGTCTCCCAGCTGGCCCTTCTGCCCCAGGGACATCCTGAAAGAAAGAGAAGGGCTCTCGAGATGGTAGGGGAGATGGACCGCCAGGGTTTCGGGAACTGCGGCAATGAAAGGGAGTGCGAGGCGGCCTGCCCGAAAAGTATTTCCATCAGGAATATCGCCCGCTTAAACCGCGAGCTGTTAAAGGCGATGATCTTTTCGGAGTGAGGATTGGGACAGGAGTCAGGAGCCGGAAGTCAGGAGCCGTAAATCATCGGTGTAACAGTAATTCCGTTCATCCTGAGTCTGTCGAAGGATGAGCTTGTCGAAGAGTCGGTGGCTGAAATTCAGTGGCAATCAGAATTGTATTTATTAACTATTTAAATTTATTCATATTTTATCAAAGGAGTCAGTGATGGGAAAGAAGGTTGTAAGAGTTGCGGTAACCGGCGCGGCAGGACAAATCGGCTATGCCAGTCTTTTCAGGATCGCCTCCGGGCAGATGCTTGGCCCGGATGTTGAGATCGAGATGAATCTCCTTGAGCTTCCCCAGGCGATGGGCGCTCTTGAGGGGGTCAGGATGGAGCTTGATGATTGCGCCTTTCCGCTGTTGAAAAAGATTGTCTGCACCGACCGGATGGAGAAAGCGTTTGACGGTGCCGACTGGATTCTCGCCATCGGTTCCGTGCCAAGGAAACAGGGCATGGAGCGGAGTGATCTGTTGAACGTCAACGGCGGCATTTTCGGCCCGCTCGGCAAAACCATGGCCAAAGTCGGCAATGACGGGTGCCGGCTCTTTGTGGTCGGCAATCCCTGCAACACCAACTGCCTGATCGCCATGGAAAGCTCCGGTCTGCCCAAGGACAGGTTCTTTTCCATGACCGCTCTTGACGAGAACCGGGCGAAAACCCAGCTCGCCCAGAAGGCGGGAGTTGACGTGACCGAGGTGAAGAACGTGACAATCTGGGGCAATCATTCGGCAACCCAGTACCCTGATTTCTACAACGCGAAGATCAGCGGGAAACCTGCGGCGGAAGTGATCAACGATGAAAAGTGGCTGCAGGGGTATTTCATCGAGACCATCCAGCAGCGCGGCGCGGCGATCATCAAGGCCCGTGGCGCATCTTCAGCCGGATCTGCCGCCAATGCCTGCATCCAGAGCGTCTACAACCTGACCCATGACACCCCGGCTGGAGACACCTTTTCCGTCAGTCTCAGGTCGCCGGGTAAATATGGAATTGATGAAGGGCTGATCTTTTCTTTCCCGTGCCGGACGGTGAACGGCAGGGTCGAGATCGTTGACGGCTTTGATCAGAATGAATTCGGCCGGGAAAAGGTCAACGCCACCCTTGCCGAACTGAGAGGTGAAAGAGACACTGTAAAGAAATTGGGTTTGATTTGAGAATTTCATCTCTGATATAACCTTCTAGGCAGTATCTGGTCGGGGGGGGAAGATGAACCGCATTATCCTGGAGGTTGTGCATGGAAATAAAAGATCTGACCCCCGATTTTCAACTGGACTATCTCGGCCTGCATCAGCTGGGCCAGGTTCACTGGAACCTTGCTTCGCCATCCCTCTACGAATACGCGATCAGGCGCTTTGAGGGCAGCCTCGCCCACCTCGGCCCCTTGCTGGTGAACATGGGGCAGCACACCGGCCGTGCCGCCAAGGACAAATATCTGGTGGACGAGCCTTCCACCACCGGCGATATCTGGTGGGGGAACAATACCCGGTATCCCGAAGAACGGTTTGACCATCTCCTGAAGAGGATGCAGGCCTACTTGCGGCAGAAGACGATCTTCGTGCAGGACTGTTATGCGGGGGCCGACCCGGAATACCGGCAATCGGTCCGGGTGATCACCGAGTATGCCTGGCACAATCTCTTTGTTCGTAACATGTTCATCCGGGGCGGCAGGACCCGGAACGAGATAAAGAACTTCAGGCCGGATTTTACCGTTCTGCAATGTCCGAACTTCAATGCCGACCCGGAAGATGATCATACCCGGAGCGGGACCTTTGTCGCGATCAACCTGAAACGCAAACTGATCCTGATCGGCGGCACCGCCTACGCAGGCGAAACGAAGAAGTCCATCTTCTCGGCGCTGAACTTTCTGCTTCCCGAGCACGATGTCCTTTCCATGCATTGTTCCGCGAATGTCAGCAAGACCGACCCTTCCGATGTGGCCATCTTCTTCGGCCTATCCGGAACAGGTAAGACCACTCTTTCCGCCGACCCCGGGCGATCGCTCCTCGGTGATGACGAACACGGCTGGTCGCGGAACGGGGTCTTCAACTTCGAAGGCGGGTGCTACGCCAAGGTGATCAACCTCTCCCCGGAGGCCGAACCGGAGATCTACGAGTGTACCCGCAGGTTCGGGACGATCCTTGAGAATGTTGCGATGGACCCGGTCACCCATAAGCTCGACCTCAATGATTCCAGCTTTACCGAGAACACCCGGGCATCATACCCGTTGAGTCATCTGCCGGATTATGTCGAATCGGGGATGGCCGGTCATCCGAAAAATATCATTATGCTCACTGCCGATGCCTTCGGGGTGTTGCCGCCGATCGCAAGGCTTACTCCGGACCAGGCGATGTATCACTTCATCAGCGGGTACACGGCCAAGGTGGCCGGAACCGAGAAGGGGGTGACCGAGCCCACGGCGACCTTCAGCGCCTGTTTCGGGGCGCCGTTCATGATCCGGCATCCTTACGTGTATGCAAAACTTCTGGAAGAGAAAATCAAGAAACATGGATCGAAATGCTGGCTGGTCAATACCGGCTGGACCGGTGGTCCTTACGGTGTCGGTTCAAGAATGAAGATCGGCCACACCCGTGCCCTGTTGCATGCGGCAATCAGCGGAGGGCTTGATCATGTCGAGATGAAGATCGACCCGGTATTCGGGATCGAGGTGCCGGTATCGGTGCCCGGGGTTCCGGGGGACATTCTTGATCCGGGAAAGACCTGGTCTGATCCCGGGGCATATGATGCTCAGGCCGCAAAACTGGCACGGTTGTTCCATAATAACTTTGAAAAGTTCCGAGACCTTGCCCCGGATAATGTCGTAAAAGCAGGCCCTCGCTGATTCCCGCAGGAGCGACCTCCCGGTCGCGAACAACAAGGGGGGAGAGCCTGAAGTGCCGATTGCAACCCGGGCAATTCGCGGCCGGGAGGCCGCTTCCACAGGGTTGTTTGCAAACATGGGGGTGCTCCCATATTGAGTTTTGAATCAGGAGGTAAAAAATGGCTGATGTGGCAAGGATTTCAGTGCAGAATGCCAGGGAAAAGGTTGCAAAAGGTCAGGCGCTTCTGGTCTGTGCCTATGAGAGCGACGACAAGTTTTCCCGGTTCCATCTGGAAGGGGCGATTTCGCTCAGTGAGTTCAGGCGCCTGGAGAACGATATCGACAGGGGTCGGGAACTGATCTTCTACTGCGCCTGACCTGCTGAGAATTCGGCTGCCGGTCTGGCAGCGCAGATGATCGAAAAAGGTCTCGCAAATTCAAAAGCCCTGGCCGGCGGGCCAAAGGCCTGGCAGGAAGCAGGATTCCCGATGGTCTGAAAAAGCGTCTGTATTCGCGGCCGAAGAGGTTTGATCCACAAAACGAGGTTTGCTTTGGCCCTGTAAGAGCGACCTTCCGGTCGCGAAGTTTGTGATCTTTGCCGAAACCATTCGCGGCCGGGAGGCCGCTCCAACAAGGTTGATTTTACTCCGTGGGAGCAACCTTCCGGTCGCGAAGTTCAAGCCGTGGGGGACATCGATTTAAAACCCGGTGAACAGGAAATCCAGGGCGCCGATGATCCGGTCTCGTTCTTCGATCAGCGAAGTGACTCGGTCGCCCAGATCCCGGCGGGAAATGCCTGCAAGTTCCGCGGTCGACATCACCACCTGTCGTTCCCCGATGGTAAAGACGGGATTGAGGAAGCGGGCTTGGAGTTCCATGCCTTCCAAGGTAACCAACGGCGCCACCACCCTGGTGGCCAGGTCGTCGAGCAGGTCGGATTGAAGATCAAGCAGATAGGGGACGATCTCACTGGTGGCCGGGTTGGGGTTTTCATAGACATCAAACTGGGCCATCAGAAACGCCTTCGCCCCTCACTGAAGGCCCCGGAAAGTTCGATTCTCCGATTGTAGGCATCGATCGCCTTCCGGTTTTCTTTCCGCCACTCTTCCCGGCGCGCCTCCTGCAGCAGGTCGGTCAGTTGTGACTCAAGGACCTGGGAGAGGTTGAGCCCGGTTTCCTTGGCCTGGCGCAACAGGTCGCTGTTGATACTCAGGTTCAGCGCCTTCTTCGGCGCGGATGGATCATAGATCTTTGTTTGCATATAGACTCCTTATGCGTATTTCTGATGCGCATATTCTATCCCTCCCCGGTGGAAGAAGCAAGGCTTTTCCCGTGAAAGGAAAAAACTCCTCCCGCCATTCCCTCCACTTGTTGTGGGAGCGACCTCCCGGTTGCGAACAGAAAGGCGGGGTGATTTCTGAATTGCCAGCGGCCGCAACGGGCATTCGCGGCCGGGAGGCCGCTCCCACAAGGTCTGCCTCCACCCCCCGTTGGAGCGACCTCCCGGTCGCGAACAAGAAGGCGGGGAGATTCCCTGAATCGCCGATGGCCGCCATGGAGTATTCGCGGCCGGGAGGGTGCTCCCACAAATAAAACAGGGGTGCCTCAGCCACGTTTTGCATCATACAGCGGGTGTTTCAGCGCCACCATGTCGCCGGTCTTTACTGTTGTTCCGGAAGCCGACGCTCTTATTTCGTTGATATGTTCCGCCACCACCGGGCATTTGACCATCAGCAGGAAATAGATCGGGCCGGGGGTTTCGGACAGGGTTTCAAAATTCCCCTGACCCTTGCTGATGATCAGGTCTGTTTCCCGGAATGCATTTTTGAACTCTTTGCTGCAAAAATCCAGGGGGGTGCCCGGGCAGCCAGCGCCGTTTGAGATCAGGCGGCAGAGAGAGTCCAGCCCGCAGTCCACCGCATCTTCAAGCAGGGCATCGTTTAATATCGGCCGGTCTTTGACGGCCAGGGTTACCGGCCGGTCCAGGGTCTCAATCAGCAGCCGGTCGAACGCCAATTCGCCGCAGTTGTCGGCCAGATAGAGAATGTTCCGGGCTTTCGCGAGGTCTGAAGAGAAAAACTCCAGGTCATTGATCGCCAATGGCAGGGCAAGAGATCTCTCTACGGTTTTTTTCATGTCGAATTCCTGCTGCGCCCCGTAATCAATGATGTTCCCGGCAATGGCAAGCCTGGCTGCAGTTTCAAGCTTGTTACCGGAACTTCTGATGGGGGAGGCAAGGCTTGCCACCATTTTCAGGGCGGCGCGATTGCTGATTTTTTTAAGCCCGGAAAAGATATCTGGATTGTCGGAGAGCTCCGCGATCAGTCGATAGAGAGCGACCGCGTTTTCAGGGGGTGAAATGTCGAGGGGGAAGGAGGAGATAAGAGCTGAGGATTCCTGGATGATCCGGTCCTGCAGAGATTTCGAATCGGTTGTCAATGCGGCGGCAAATTTTGCCTGGCGCATGAAACAGGGGAGGCACGCGGGGGAGGTTTTCATTCTCGGGATCGATCTATACTTTTTTAAAGTCCGAATAGATCTCTTTGGCGCATTTCGGGCAGTAGCTGTGGCTGAATTCTGCTTCCGAGTGGTCCCGGATGTAGGATTCGATCTGTTCCCAGCCGCCATCCTTGTTTTTTATTGATTTGCATCCGGCACAGATCGGCAGAAAGCCGCTCAGGATTTTCACTTCCGCCTGACTTTGTTCAAGTTCGGCCGTTCTCTGGTTCACCAGTTCATCCAGGTTGTCACGGTGCCGGGCGAGTTCGAGGGCGATCTGTCGGTTTCGCTCCGTCTCGCTTGAAAGATCCTTCAGGGTCCTGCCGAGACTTTTTTCAACTCTTTGCAGATAGCCGGAGACCAGGAAGAAGAAAGCGAGGATGACCAGGGCGCATCCTGAGGCAAAGAGTGCAAACATCCGGTTGCCGGCTGCGATTTTAGAATAATCGAGGAAGGCGAAGATGTCCCCGACAATATTGCCTCCGGCATCACGCAAAGGGATAATGCCACCCTTGAGAGTTCTGTTTTTATGGGTGATGTCAAAGGTAAACAGGCGATGATCCCTCTCTGCATGCTTTTCAAGATTTCCGGAAAACTCCACCGGGATTTCAGTCATTGAGCTGGAGGCGATCACATAATCATCCAGCTGGTCCCAGTTGCCCGACCTGCCGAGCATTGTGAGACCTTCTTCCCACATTTTCCGGTCTAGAAATTGTTTTTCGATCGCAATCATCAGCTCCAGGTCAAGGACCTTGATCATATTGATGGTGATATACTCAAGTTCCTTGCCAAGCTCAAGATATCCGATAAGCGTGCCATTTACCCGCCAGGGGATAACAACCCGCAAGGTTATGGTCCCCAGGGGGCCAAGCTCAATACCGGAGGCAATGCCGTCTTTTGAAACGGCCTCCTTCAGGGTGTGCCGGTTGATGGTGTCTCCGTACCGTTTGGGGTTATGCACCCTCAGGAAACAGGTCTGGTCCAGGGCATGAAAATAAAAATGGGTGATCTGATATCTGCCCCTGATCTTGATGAACTCGGGAAAAGCCTCTTTGGCCAGGAGATCTCGGTGCCCTCCCAGGAAAAGAGGTTCGAATACTTCGGTATGGGTGAGGGTTTCGGCGATATTGATCAGCAGTTCGGATTGGAGAACAACGAGTTCCGAAAACAGTTTGTTGGCGTTGACCAGGCGGTCATCGATCTCTTTTTCGAGGAGCTGTTTCTGGAAATAATAGGTGGCGAGAAAGCCGATGAAGCTGATCACGAAAAGTGCCAGCCCGACCGGAATCAGGACGCGCGAACGAAGGTGTATGGGTTTTCCTGCCATCAACTCTCTCCCCGGATCTGCCGTTTCCGGAGTGTCTCTCTCCGGCATGAAAAAAGTATACATTATTTTTCCGGAAGAAAAAAACAGTAAAGCTTAAGTTGAGCAGCTCGTCTGCTCATACGAAACTTATACCCGAAGGGTGAAAAGCTTAAGTTGAGAAGCTCGTCTGCTCATACCGATGAGCGAGTTTGCGAGACATCGAAAAGGATACCCGAAGGGTGCAGGATAGCTGGTCAGGATAATTGGGCGGGGTGTGATTTTGTTTGACATTGACCGGCCTACTTTTTATTAAGGGTACCTTGATAATTTTCAACCAAAGCCCATCGTGAGGAAGATCAGGTCATGATAGAAGCCTACAGAGATCATGTTGCACAGAGAGCTGCGGAGGGACTTCCGCCGCTGCCATTGGACCCTGCCCAGACCAGGGAGGTTGTGGATCTTCTTGCCCGGAACACCGGCGAGAGCGAATTCCTTCTGGAGCTTCTTGCGAACCGGGTCCCCCCGGGAGTCGACGAGGCAGCGCGGGTCAAGGCTGAATTTCTTGGCGCAGTCGCCGCCGGCGTGACTCCCGTCAACTGCATTTCACGGCAGCATGCCGCATTTCTGCTGGGAACGATGCTCGGTGGGTATAATATCAGGCCGCTTATTGATCTCCTGGATGATGAGGCGGTGGCCGAAGAGGCATGCAAGGCCATGTCCGGAACCCTGCTGGTCTATGATGCCTATGACGAGGTTCTGCAGAAATCCGCCTCCAGCCGCTGGGCGAAAAAGGTTATTAAATCATGGGCAGAGGCCGAATGGTTCACCAGCCGTAAACCTCTGGCCGAGAAGATCTCCCTCACGGTATTCAAAGTTGACGGGGAAACCAATACCGATGATTTCTCACCCGCCTCCGAGGCCTGGAGCCGGCCCGATATCCCTTTGCATGCCCAGGCAATGCTGAAAAGCAGAATGAACGGGGCGCTCGGGAAGATTGCCGAGCTGAAGGAGAAGGGTTTGCCCCTCGCCTTTGTCGGAGACGTGGTCGGTACCGGTTCATCCAGGAAGTCTGCGATAAACTCGGTCCTCTGGCACATGGGAAGTGATATTCCTTTTGTCCCCAACAAAAGACAGGGCGGGGTGGTGATCGGCGGCAAGATCGCCCCCATCTTTTTCAACACTGCGGAAGACTCCGGCGCCTTGCCCATCGAGTGCGACGTGAGCAGGCTGCAGATGGGGCAGACCATCCACATCCACCCGGCCGATGGCCGGATTACCGACGATGATGGAAACGAGCTTGCCGATTTCACGCTCCGTCCTTCAACCCTGGCCGACGGAGTCAGGGCGGGGGGCAGGATTCCCCTGATTATCGGACGGGCGCTTACCGACAGGGCTAGAGCGTCACTGGGACTCTCTTCGGCCGACATCTTCGTTCGGCCGGTTCCGCCGAAGGACAGCGGCAAGGGGTTTACTCTGGCCCAGAAGATTGTCGGCAAGGCCTGCGGCCTGAAGGGGGTGCGGCCCGGTACATATTGTGAACCGAGAATGAGCACGGTCGGTTCCCAGGACACAACCGGGGCCATGACCCGGGATGAGTTGAAGGAGCTTGCCTGTATGAGCTTTTCCGCAGATCTGTTTATGCAGAGCTTCTGTCATACGGCGGCCTATCCGAGACCGGTGGATGTCAAGCTTCACCATGAGCTGCCGGGATTTATTGAAGAGCGTGGCGGAGTGGCCCTGCGTCCGAGGGATGGGGTGATGCATTCCTGGCTGAATCATTTTGTTCTTCCCGACGCTGTCGGCACCGGGGGTGACTCTCATACCAGATTCCCGATCGGCATCAGCTTTCCGGCCGGTTCCGGGCTGGTTGCTTTCGGGGCTTCTATGGGTGTCATGCCCATCGACATGCCGGAATCAGTGCTGGTCCGCTTCAAGGGTAAAATGCAGCCGGGGATCACCCTTCGCGATCTGGTGAATGCGATTCCCTACATGGCGATTCAGAAAGGATTGCTCACTGTCGGCAAGGAAAGCAAGAAAAACGTTTTTTCCGGCCGGATCCTGGAAATTGAAGGGTTGCCGGACCTGAAGGTGGAGCAGGCGTTTGAGCTATCCGATGCATCTGCGGAGCGTTCCGCTGCGGCGTGTACCATGAGGTTGAATAAAGGGCCGGTGATGGAGTACACCCGCTCCAATGCCGCACTTCTCAAGTGGCTGATCGTCGAAGGCTATGAAGACAAAAGCACCCTCGCCAGGCGTGCGGCGGCGATGGAGGAGTGGCTGCAAAATCCTGTTCTTCTTGAGCCGGATGATGACGCTGAATATGCGGAAGTCATTGAGATTGATCTGGCGGAGATCACCGAGCCGATCCTCGCCTGTCCCAACGATCCGGACGATGTCAGAAAGCTTTCGGAGGTTGCCGGGACCAGGATCGACGAGGTCTTTATCGGTTCGTGCATGACCAACATCGGGCATCACCGGGCCGCCGCCAGGATTCTCGAGGGTTCAGGGCATGTGCCGACCAGGCTCTGGATTGCACCGCCGACCAGGATGGATGAGAAGCAGATGGTCGCTGAAGGTCTTTACAATATCTTCGGCAGGGCAGGCGCCCGGACTGAAGTCCCGGGCTGCTCGCTCTGTATGGGAAACCAGGCCAGGGTGGCCAGCGGTTCGACGGTGGTCTCGACTTCCACCAGGAATTTTCCCAACCGGATGGGCGACAACACCAGGGTCTTTCTTGCCTCCGCAGAACTGGCAGCCGTTACCGCCATGAAAGGAGAGCTGCCGTCGGTTGAAGAATATCTGAAGCAGATGGAGAAGCTTGGTGCTGACCCCAGGAGTATTTACGAGTGTCTTTACTTTGATAAAATACCTGAATACAATATGTAAAGATTGAAAGTTCATGTTGTTCGTGGTTTTTTTACTGTGCTGCAGAGGCCGCCCGATTCGGGCGGCCTTTTTTTTATTGTTGCTCCGCTTCTCCACCCGCCGGGAATGCTTGGAATGAGGTGTCGGGGCGCCGGTGTCAAAAAATTAACATGTCGAATAAAACAACGTAATAACAATGCGGTATTTGCAAGTTGTAAGGTTTTGTTTAAAGTTTGGCGAGGAGGGTTTTTCCCGTGACTCCACAGGCTTCTTCCGATGAGTTTCCGGGTGATTGAAGACAAGGTTGCCATCAATTTGCTGTGGATCACTCGGGCGGCATCAGCTGAAGTAAATCAGGTGGTCGCGATGCAGGAAAAACTTGTCTGCGCCGGATGTTCCCGTGGGAAAAATTTTGACTCTCCGGGTCTGTTTGTGAAATGATGGATAAGTTGCGCTCCGATCATTTACAGAACCCACTTCAGGAAGCGATGGTTGATTTCAGACAAAAGCATCGATTCATTACCTATCCGGCCACTTTCAAGCCCTGGCTGAAATGGTCCATCTTTCTTTTCTTGCTCATTCTTTATTATGCCTTCGCCCCCTGGATGTATGTCAATATCGGCACGGTGTCACGCCTCTTTGCTTTCTTCTATGTCATTCCGGCCGCATTATTCTGGGGAGGAAGAACAGGCATCATTCTGACCGCGATTTCAACCGCGCCGGTTGGATTTGTCCATCTCCTGGTAGTTGGTGAGGCTTCCGAAGGGGGATTGATCGGGCCTGTTTTCGCGATAATTATTGCCGGGCTGGTCGGTTATTTGCGAGATCTGTCTCTCTCTCTGGAGGAGGAGCTCGCCCGCAGGGAGGGTGTGGAACTTGAGCTGCTCAACCTGAAAACGAATCTTGAAGAAGAGGTCAGCAAGAGAACCGGGGAGCTGATTTCGGCCAATTATGAGCTTCAGGATGTGATCAATGATCGTTCGGCGGTCGAGAAACAGATGTCCCGCCTGGCCATGGCCATCGAGCAGGCGTCCGAAGAGGTGATGATCACTGATGTCCAGGGGGTGATTGAGTATGTCAATCCGGCGTTTGAAAGGGTGACCGGTTATTCGCGACGGGAGGCAATCGGCAGCAAGCCGTCTATTCTTAAAAGCGGAGAGCATGATCTGCAATTTTATAAAAACCTGTGGGAGACGATCTCCCGGGGTCAGGTCTGGCGCGGGAGATTTGTGAACCGGAGCAGGAACGGATCGAGGCTTGTCGAAGATGCAACCATTTCGCCGGTGTATGATTCCCAGGGCAAGATCAATGGTTATGTTTCGGTGAAACGTGATGTGACGGAATTTGAGAAGAGGGAGGCGCAAAACCGGCAGGCCCAGAAAATGGAGGCGATTGGCGCCCTGGCCGGGGGAATCGCCCACGATTTCAACAATATTCTCTTCGGGATATTCGGCTACACCGAGATTGCCATGCGTCGGGCCGAAGATCAGCCCGCGATCAGGGAAGCCCTTGAAGAGGTGATGAAGGGCGGCCGGAGAGCCAAGGACCTGGTGAGACAGATCCTGACCTTCTCCCGGCAGCGAGATGCCAAGTGGCAGCCGGTCCAGGTGAAACTGGTTATCAAAGAGGTGCTGAATCTTCTGCGGTCGGTGTTGCCGGCCACGGTTGAAATCAAACAGAAAGTCACGTCCGAGAGCATGGTCCTTGCGGATCCGACCCAGATCCATCAGGTCTTCATGAATCTCTGCACCAATGCCCAGTATGCGATGCGCGAGAAAGGAGGTGTCCTCACGGTAACCCTTGAAGACGGGAAGATTGATGAGGAGGAAATCGCCGAGACCTCGGATATCAAGCCCGGGGAATACATTGTGCTCACTGTGGAGGATACCGGGCACGGTATTCCTGAAGACGTGGTGGCCAGAATATTCGAACCATTTTTCACGACCAAAGGCGAGGGTGAAGGGACCGGCATGGGGCTGTCGACAACCCGGAACATCGTCAGTGATTGCGGCGGGGCGATCACCGTGGAGAGCACACCCGGCGAGGGCAGTACATTCAGGGTTCTGCTGCCGATCTGCAGGAAGGACATCAGGGAAATAACGGTGTCAACCATCGGCGGGCTGCCCGGCGGCAAGGAGAGGGTGATGGTTGTCGATGATGAGGCGCCCCTGGTCAGGATGATTTGCGAGATGCTTACCGGTTTGGGCTACAGCGCCAAAGGTTTCTCAAGCAGTTCTGAGGCGTTGCAGGCTTTCACGGTCGATCCGCAAGTGGTTGATCTGGTGGTGACCGATGTGACCATGCCCCTCCTGAACGGCCTCGAGCTGACCGGCAGGTTGATCCGGACAAGACCTTCGATACCGGTCATTATGGTCACTGGTTTTTCAGAGGTGGTCGATGAGGCGAAAGCCCGTGCGGCAGGCGTGAAAGGATATCTGCTGAAGCCGATCTCGATCAGAGAGCTTGCCGTGACCGTCCGTGATGTTCTGGACGGGAAAGTCCGGAGTGACTGAGTTTTCCCCAGGCCTTTGCCGCAGGCTGGAATCACCGATCTGAAGTACGTCTTTTCTTTCTTTTTTCCCAGCGAGCTTTGGCTCCCTCAATCAGGTCCCATTGGACCGGGACCACGAATATGGTCAGGAAGGTGGCGGTGCAGAGGCCGGTCACGAAGGTCATGGCCATGGTGCCCCAGACGACTGAGTATTCAGGAAAACCAATGGCCATCGGGAGAAGGCCGAGAGTTGTGGTAAGCGTGGTCAGGAGGATCGGTCGCAGCCTGGTGTGGGTGGCCTCAATAATCGCCTGACGGCGGGGTATCCCGGTGCGGTATTTTTTGTTGATGAACTCTATCAGAACCAGGGAGTCGTTGACGACCACCCCGGTGACCCCGACGATGGCGATAAAGCTGTTGACGGTGAAAAGCGACCGGGAAAAAAAGGTTCCGAAGGTGATGCCGATCAGCGAGAAGACGATGGCCAGGAGTATCGCCAGGGGGTGCAGGTACGACTGGAACTGGGTGGCGAGAATCAGGTAGATCAGAAGCACTGCGATCATAAAGGCGTAGGTGAGCGAGATGAAGGAGTTCCTGGTGCTGGCAAATTCTCCGGAGAAATTGAGGGTCGCTCCAGGATATCGATCGCGGATCGTCCGGTAATGTTCCCTGACCAGACGGACCACCGAGGAGGCCGACTGGGATGAGCCCGGTCGGATATCGGCGGTCAGGCTGATTGCCCGCATGCCCTGGAATCTGTTGAGATAGCCCTGTTCCAGATAGTTTTCGACGCCGGCGATATCCGCGAGCCTTACCGGGCCGCTGGGGTGCTCCAGGATGACCAGTGACAGGCTGTCTTCAAGACTTGTGAAGCTGCCCGGATCGGTTTTCAGTTTAATGTCCACATCCTCATCACTCAATCTGAAGGTGCCGATATTGCGGCCGTTCAGGATCGAAGCGGCAAGATAGGCGGCCTGGGTTACGGTCAGACCGTATTCGGCTGCCCGGTCGGCTTTGATCCGATAGCGGAAAACCCGGCTCGGGTGTCCCTGGTCATCACCGAGATCTTCCAGTTCGGTGGCCAGCGCCTTGTTTTCCAGAAGAAAGTTTTTGATTTCGCCTGCCAGTTCCTGAACCGAATTGAGATTCGCGCCGAGGATTCTGATGTTGACGTCCTTGTCTTCGGGTGGCCCGTCTTTTTCCGGGCGAATTCTCAGGGAAAATCCGCTGCCGGTTGTTTTTTCCAGGAGTTTTGCTTTGATCCGGTCCAGATGCGCGATCACGTCGTTTTTCGGGTAATCGGCGAATTTTCGGACCTTTTTTGCCGGCAGGGTGACCACCACATGGCCGAGATTGTTCCCCCAGACCGGCTGATAATCGTCATTGATGTAAAAACCGGCAAAGGCGACCGCCGATTCAGTCACTCCGGCGCCTTCCGCTTCAAGGGCGGTCGAGAGCTTCTTGATGAGGGCAGAGGTCTCTTCGATGGGGGTTCCGGCCGGGCCGGTCACCTCGACGTAGTAAAGAGAGTAGTCGTCGGGGAAAAACTCGACCCGGATCAGGTTCATCCTGCCGGTGATCGAGACGATGGCGATGAACATCGCGACTACGAAGGCAATGAAAAGCAGCCCCATGGTGGTGAACCGATATTTCAGGGATGTTCTGAGAAGTCTGTCAAACAGCTGCCGGCAGAGCCTCATGACCATGTTTTCTTCTGCCTTGTCACTCTCATCGGCATCAGGTCTGGGGCCGTAATCCAGGTAATGGATGGGGAGGATGAACAGGCATTCGACAAGCGAGGCGAGCAGGGCAAAGGAGATGGCCTTGGGAATGATTGCAAAGAAATCTCCGGTTGAGCCGGTCATGATCAGCATCGGCAGGAATGCCGCACAGGTGGTCAGGGTGGCCGAAACGACGGGGAGAAAAACCTCGGCGGTGCCGTCGATGATGCTGGTCGAGACATCTTTGCCCATCTGGGTGTGGCGGAAGATGTTCTCAACCACGACAATGGCGTCGTCGACGATGATCCCGCTCACCAGAACGAAGGCGAAAAGGGAGATCTCATTGACCGAATTCCCGGTGAGATAGAGAACGACCATGGTGACCAGAAAGGCGAACGGGATCCCGATTGTTGTCAGGGCGGCATTCCGGAAGCCCATGAAGTACCAGATGAGCAGGCAGACCAGAAAGATCCCGATCACGAGGTTGGTTCCCAGCACCCGCATGGAATCGCGGATTCTTACCGTTGAATCCTGGGTCAGGATCAGGTGGACGTTCTCCTTGGCGAAGGATTCCTCATACTCCTTGATGATTTCACGGACCTTCGCGACGATCGTTAAAGCGTTGGCCTCGGGCGTTTTGATGACCTGCAGGGTCACGCAGTCCTTGCCGTTCACCGAAGTGAGCACAAACGGGTCTCGGTGGGAGAGAAAGGCCTCTGCGGAGAGGTCGCTCACCCTGACGAACGAACCGTCGGCGTCGCGTCTGACGATGGTGTCGAGGACCTGCCGGCGCTCCCGGAACCTCTCGTCGACCTTGATGATGAACTCTCCTCCGTCAATCGTGTAGTCGCCGGCCGGGATGCTGATATTGGCGGTCTGCAGGGCATTGGCAACCTGATCAAAGGTGATGCCCAGTTTGCTGAGCAGTTCCGGGGCCAGCTGGATATGGAATTCTCGCTGGAATTCACCGTTCAGTTTTACTTCCTTCACCCCGGAGATCTGGCGGATCGCGGTTTTCAGCTCTTCGCCCATCAGGGTCAGGGTCCGATTGTCGCGGTCGCCGTACAGATTGATGCTCACGGTCGGCTGCCACATGTTGACATCGATAAAGGTGAATCTGGGCGGGTCCGCTTCTTTCGGCAGTTCGTCGATGACCGCCTGGACCTTGAGGCGCAGCTCGTCATAGCTCGCGCGGTAGTCGGTGTCGTCAATGAATTTGACCAGGATGCTTGACCGTTCACGGTAGGAGGTGGAGCGGATGTACTCCAGGTTTTCCAGGTTCTCGATGGCATCCTCGATCTTCTGGGTGATCAGGGCCTCGACATCCCTGGGGGAAGCCCCCGGAAAGTAGGTGGTGACATAGGCCTTGCCGAACTCGATGTTGGGATATCGTTCAACCGGAGAATTGAAAAGGGCAAAAGCGCCGACGACCATCAACAGCACGAAGAGCAGGTTGATCAGCACCTTCTGGGCCAGAGTGAAGCGGACAATTTCTTTCATGGCCGTCCGGTGTTGCTTTCAATCACAGGATTGGTGAGGCGGAACCGGTCACCGGGCCTGAGCCGGGGAGATGAGATCCGCAGCGTTCCGGCGGTCGGGCCGGGCCCGAGTTTGACGACCGGGATCTTTTCGCCGTCTAATCCGGTGACCCACGAGGTGTCGTAGCGGCTGGAAAGGGCTGATTCGGGAACGATGACCGCCCCGGACGGGTCAGGTGTTTCAAGAACCAGTTCGGCCCGGATGCCGCCGCGTTTTTCCGGGAGAGGGTCGGTTATCTCAATCTCCAGATTGAGCTTTCTGGTGTTCTGGTCAAAGCCGGGCGAAACCCTGTGAATGGCGGCGGCGACCCTGGTATTCAGTTCGGGAAGGTGGAGAAAGAGGGCGGCGGAATTTTTCTGCAGCCGGGTGTATTCCTCATGGCTCAGGGCAAAGGGCACCGTGAGGGTCCGGAAGTCACCGATCTCGGCCAGGACTTTTCCCGCCGAAACCCATTCGCCGGGTTCGACGGAGCGTTGAATGATCTGCCAGCCGGCCCGCCCCCTGATGGTATGCCTCTCGATCATTTCCCGCGCCTTCCGCTCATCATTCCTGAGGTTTTCGAGGGCCAGTTTCGCCTGGTCGAGTTCCTGTTCCAGGGAGTCGAATTTGGCCTCGGCGGTGGATTGCTGTTTCAGAAGTGTCGCGAATCGTGCCACCTCTTTTTCCAGGTAGGTTATTTTACTGGTGATTTTTTTCTGGCTCAGCAGGATGTTCTGGAGATCCAGTTCAGCAAGGGTGGTGTCGATAACCGCAAAAACCCCGTCGCTGCCGATCGGGTCGCCGACATCCCCTCTGACTTCGAGAATATGGTCGGAAACCTGGCTTACGATCCGCATTGTTGCCCGGGCCCTGGTGAAACCGGTAAGTACTGATCTTCTGGTGGCCTCGCGGGCGATTCCTGGGTTGTCTTCTGCCGGGAAACCATCGCCCGGATGAAAGAGGAGCATAACGAGCAGCAGAGAGGCTTGCAGGATTCGGTATGAGTTGCTATTTGTCATGACGGGTTTTCTGCAGTAAATATATTTGGTCTTCAGGCCGGATCCGGACAGTGGCCGCCTGCCTGAACCAGATTAGTAATAATGCACCACTTTCGCAACAGGCTTGTTGCCGATAATAGCAGCTCAACTTAAAGCTTTTAACAAAATCAGGAACATATTTTGCGACTTGAAGACCTGAATAATGCCTATGACGAAGAGGTTGCCGATTGCGGCTTCCGGTGTCGGAAAGGGTGTGCGGCGTGCTGTACCAGGAGTGTGAACATGACCACCATGGAGGGAGAGAGAATCCTCCGCTTTCTTGAAGAACAGGGGTGGGGGTTGCCCGATCTGCATTCCGTGGGGGATGTTTCGACCCCGCCCTGCACCACCAATCATGCGGCGGCCTGTTATCTGGAGGAGAAGTTTCCTCCGGCAGGAGAGGAGGCGCCCTGGGAGTATCAGCCATGCCTGTTCCTCAACAAGAATACCTGCACCATTTATCCGGTGCGGCCATTCGGCTGCAGGAGTTTCGGCTCCGTGATCGACTGCGGGACGGAAGGTTCCGCCGAAGCTCCGGAATGGTTTATTTCCCTCAATCTTTTTGTCATGCAGCTCATAGAAGATCTGGATCGCGGAGGGTGCTGGGGCAATATGTTTGCGGTTCTCGGTTATCTGTCGGGCAGTCAGGGGGCCGGAAAACTGCGGCATTGCGAAACAATTCCGGGGTTCCTGGTTCATGGTGAAGAGGGGCGGCGGGTGATATCTTTCCTCGCACATTTAAGGTCGGCGGTCGGGGAGAATGATCAGCTGAAGGATATTTACAAATTACTGGGGCGGTCGATCAGAAGGGAGGCCTGACCGGGCCGGGGATGGGATGAAGCCCGGGCTGTCTCCTACTCGTCTCTGGTCTCGATGATCCTGTCGATAAAATTTTTCTGCACCATGTCCATTTCCTCAAAGACGAAGGCGTAGAGGACGAAATTTTTCTCTGTAGTCTCTTTCAGTTTCTCAATCCTGACCAGCTCGGCCTGGATGGTATTGAAATACTGTTTTCCCGATCTGCCGAAAACCGAGATCTTGAGATCAAAGACGTCGGTCACGGTGATGGAGCGAAAAAGGGCGAGCTTTGCGAGAACCCCGCTCTTGCTCAGATTGATCATCTTTCCCGTTGTCAGAAGCTTGTCCGCCCTCATGACGGTCAGGTCGTGTTCGCTCTTTACTGAATGCCGTTTGTGGACCCGGCGGTTTTTTGAACCCAGGGCGGCGTTGATTTTTCCGATAAAACTGTCGGTGCTGAATGGTTTGACGATGTACTGCGATACCTTGCAGTTCACGGCCTCCAGAATGTTGTGCTGGTCGGAATTTGAAGTGACGAAGACAAACTCGGTGGAGTGACAGTTGTTGCTCGATCTGACAAATTTAAGGAGTTCTATGCCCGAGATTTCCGGGATATCCCATTCACAGAGAACCAGATCAATTTCTTCAGTCTGCAGAAGGTCGAGGGCGCGTCGGCCATTATTGCTCTCAAGAATGTTCTCGGCGGAAAACCCCATCTCTTTCACCAGGATGGGTTTGCTGCTGATGCGGATACTCTGGGTGGTGTCGATGATCAGTACTTTCAGATCGGCGGTGGACATAAGGTTTCCATGATCAGGATTGGCTGCTGAAGGTTTCTATTCTTCATGATGCGATAATCCGTTTGGACAAGTCAAGATTCTACTGATTCATTACTGAAATATTTTCAGGAGTATTTAACTGGAAATTGGTATTGACAGGTTAAAAAAAAAGAGTAGTTTTCAATTCCTGTTACAGAGGTGACCGGTTTGGTCAGGGGAAAGTCAATTCTGTCACACTGACTCATAAATGATAAAAAAAAAATCGGGCAATGAATTACGAACATTCCATTGATATTGAAGATTGTCTCTGGCGTGTCACCGTGCAGGGGGAAGATACCTTTCTCAACAGGATCGGTCGGCTCAACGAAATCATCTCGAACCCCAGGTGGCGGCCGGGCTCAAACGTCCTTGAAGACTGTCGGGGGATCACTCTGATGGACATGGATATCAACGAGATATTCAGCATTACCGATATTCACGCCATCAAGGACGCGGCGATCGGCAAGGGGAAACTTGCCATTGTCACGAATATGGGTACCGTAGGCTCCATTCTCCAGATGTGGAAAAGCAACACGGAAGAGAGGGTCTCCCAGGAGATCCGGGTCTTTCACGACATCGAGAGCGCCGAAGGCTGGCTCCACGGCCACTGCTGAACCGTCTGTAAGAATCTGCCTTTCTTGAAAGAATCAGGAGAGAAAATTCCTTTTTGTCACTTGTCACTTGTCACTCGGACCTCGCATTTTCGTATGCTACCAATATCTCTCATACCCTTCAGCTGCCAGTTTGTCGGCCGGGATGAAGCGCAGGGCGGCTGAATTGATGCAGTAGCGCAGGCCGGTGGGTTCAGGGCCGTCGTTGAACACATGGCCCAGGTGGGAGTCGCCTTTTCTGCTCCGTACTTCGGTGCGGACCGAGAACAGGGCGCGATCTTCCTTCTCGACAATATTTGCGGGAACCAGTGGTCTTGTGAAACTCGGCCAGCCGGTCCCGGAATCATACTTGTCCTTTGAACTGAAGAGGGGTTCCCCGGAGACAACGTCGACATAGATCCCCTCTATTTTATTGTCCCAGTACTGGTTTAAGAAAGGCGGCTCGGTGCCGTTCTGCCGAGTGACCTTGTACTGGAGTGGTGTCAGTCTTTTTTCGAGTTCAGCCGGGTCCTTGCTGCTGATCCCGGGCTCTTTTTTTTCACCCCAGATTTTCTCCAGGAACCGGTCACGCCCCGAACCGGTGCGGTAGAATTTGTAGCGGAGGGGGTTTTTCCGGTAATAGTCCTGGTGGTACTCTTCGGCCGGGAAAAATGGCTGCACGGGCAGGATCGGGGTCACCACCGGTTTGTCAAACACTCCGCTCCGGTCT